>JAFQJX010000025.1 GCA_017397205.1 Clostridia bacterium
GGCGACCGCGAGGGAGCCAAGTAGGGTCAGGGCGGAGAAGATTTCTCCCGAATATCTCTCCCAGACCCCGAGCAGCACCTCACCGATGCCGCGCGGCTCCTCCCCGTCTGTCATTTCCTCGGAAATACTGCCGCCCGTCTGCGCTCCGTTTTCCTCCTCCACGGTGGAAACAACGCCGTTTTGCGGCTCCTCTCCGTTTACTTGTGCCTGCTCTGCGCCCACACCGATGCAAAGGCAAAGGGACAAGAGGCACAGGCAAAAGAATAGTACGATTTTTTTCATAAACCTTCCTTTCGGCCGCCTATCTGTTCTTGACCTTGCCCTCCACTCCATAGGAGTAGGAGATGGCGTAAATGCCAAAGGGGGCGGCATAGGTATTGCTGTAAATGCGGTATTGCTTGCTGACCCACCGCTTGGTCCGTTCCTGCAGCACGGCGGTGTTTGCTTCCCCCGCGCCGAAAATAAAGCGGCTCAGATCCAGGCGCGTAAAATCAATGCCGCCGCCACCGAAGGTAAGCTCCTCCGTTTCCGTTTCATAGGTGCCTCGGTTGACGGACACCTGAAAGGAAAAGTCCCCCCACCCGCTTTTCATTTCCACAACGGTGGAAAGACGCAGCGTCTTTTTGGTGTAGTTAGGGACGCCGCAGCTGTCGGGGACGGTGATAAAGCCCGCCTGCATTTTGTGCCCTGCAAAGGAATACCATTCCTCCCCGATTTGGCGCCCCCAAAGGCGCTGATACTCCGCCTCGCTGTACTCTGCCCTTGCGGCATCGTTCATGATGCCGCGCCTGTCGGTATTGACCGCCATCAGGCAACCGTTTTCGCAGCCGATGAGAAGTCGCCCGTCCTGGCAAAGAAGCGCGGTCGGGCTTGAAAACGTGCCGCCCGTGCGCTCCCCCGTTGCAAACACGAGGTAATAGTGTGGCTTGCCCGCGCCGTCCGTCTCCCGCGTGTAGCAGATGGGAGTGCCGTCCGTGGCAACGCCGCTGAGAATCCTCTCCCGGACGTCGGCATAATTCTCCTCGGTTGCACCGAGGGGCAGGCAGCCCCCCTTCGCGTGCAGCTCAGCCGTCACCGTTTCTCCCTCGTAAAGGAGGGTCGGTGCCTCCCCCGTCACAAAGCCCTCCGCGTAGCGGTAAACGGGCAGGTCGTCCGTATATCCGCCCACGCCCGTAAGATGGTACCATTCGTACTCCGTCCCACGCAGGGTCCTTGCAACGCGGCGGCTGTCTCCGAGATACGCCTCTCCGTCAGGGTACAGGAGCACGAGATATCCCTCCCACTCACAGGCAAGCGCCTCCTCGCCTTTGTGGGCGGAAAGAGGTGCGTCAATCAGAGTGGAGCGGTGATAAATGCTCTTTTCATACCCCAGTCCCTGCCGTCCCAGCGCCTCTACCCCCTCGGGGGAAAGGTAGACGGGGTCGTCAATGAAGCTGAGGGCGGGACCGAGGCATCCTCGCCCCTGCACGCTGTCGGTTTTTATATAAATGCGCGGCAGATAGTCCTCGCCCGTATCCTGCCCGCAGAAATAGGAAACTGCTCCCTCGCCGTAGGGCTCTCGCCTGAGCACCGCAAGATAGGTGGCGGTAGGTAGCAGGGCGGTGACGGGGGAATCCCCCGTCCCCACCTGAAAGTAATTGAGTGTGCCCACGTAGGCGGGATTCATTTGCCCCGTCAGGTCACGGGCACAATAGAACACCGTCGCAGGCAGCGCGGGATTTCCCGCAAAGAACACGCGCCCATCGTAGGTGGACGCCAGACGGCAACGGGCCAAAGCGGTGTAAGCGTTTCCGTCGTACCCGGGATTTGCCGCGGCATAGTCCGTTTTTCCCGCCACCGCCGTATAGGTGGCAGGCATCAGTCGGTAATGGAGCGTTACCTCTGCTCCTGTCAGGGAGGTGCCGTCATTTGCGCGCAAAAGCACGCCCGTAATCCGTTCCTCCTCCCAGATTGGCAGATAGGAAACGCCCTCATCTCCCTCAAAAATTTCCCTCGCTCCAACCGAGACGGAAATTAACTCCTCCGTGGGGTCGTAGATAAAAAAGCGGGCAATCTGCACGGGGTGAAACTCCACGCACGTAACCTCCTTGCCGTAAAGGAAGGGGTTGCTTTCCTCGGTGATTTCAACCGTGCTCCAGTTTTCGGACGTGCCGTGGTACAAAAACTCCACTCCCTCAGCGCAATGGTCAAAATTGGTGCGCTCCACCGAGGTGATGCCGCTTCCGAAAATCACCCTCTCAAGAGGGCAGAAATGGAATGCCGTACGCCGCAGGGTGTGCAAGCTGTCCGGCATGGACACGTATTTGAGGTTGGTGCAGGCGTCAAACGCGGCAACGCAGATTTCCTCAATGCCCTCGCTGATATATACCTCCTCCAGCTTGGATATCTGAGTCAGCGCCATCCAGCCGATGCGGACAACGGAATAGGTCTCGCTGCCAAGGCGGACGGTGGAGGGGATATAGGCGACGGACTCCGCCGCCTTGCGGTCCACTCCGCTGACCTCGCACGTCATGGCGACGGGGTCAAGGATTGTATAGGTCAGCCAGGAGCTTCCGTAGCTGAAGGCGGCGGCGCTCCCGACGCTGTAGCGGGCGTAGGCGCTGTCACACAGCAGATTTCTCTGCTCGTACGGCTTGCCCTCCAGGTAGGTGGTGGGAATATACAAATCCCGCACCTCGCCAAAGGAGAAGCCCTCTGCCTGCCGCTCCAGCACGTAATAGCCCGCGCCGTCCAGGATATAAAACCGCTCGCCCCAGGCAAAGCCCTGAGATGCGTTTTTCGCCAGCATTCCCTTTGCCTGCGTGACCTCTACGGGGTCTTTTGTCAAGGTGGTGCCGTCAAGCGCCTCCTTTTCCACAAGGTACAGCCCGTCGCCCGCGTGGACGACGAGATACTGCTCCCCCGCAGGGCGCCAGGACCAAAGCCCCCAAATCGCCCCCTGCAGGGTGGCGAGCCGACGGTAGCCGGGGAAGCTCTCAATGGCATCTCCGTCCCCTGCCTTGTAGTCCCGCCACAGGTTGTCCATGCGCACGAAGCGCACGGGGCCGTCGCCTGCTTCTCCCCCGGTGCAGTCAAGACCTCCGAACTCCGCAAGGTGTCTTTGATACACCCCGTTTCCAAGGGTTTTCTTCATAAGACCTCCTATTTACCAATTGTTGACGGTATGGTATTCCGTCGGTGCCGCCTCGTGGCGCCGCGAGCCAAGAAGCCCGTACTGCTCCCGATACAGCGTCATATAGTGCGCCGCCTTTTCGGGGTCCTCGTCCAGCAGCAGATAATGCGCGACGAGAAGCGGAAGCAGCTGCGCCACCTCCTCGTCCAGCCCCAAAGGGGTGTCGGGGGGAGAATCCGCATCAATCGCTGCGACGGCAGGGCGGCATTTGATATAAAACCGCCCTTTGTGGCAGACGGAAAGATACAGACGGCGCCTGCTTTCAATGCGGTAGCCGCGGCGCAGGGGATAATACCCCTCCTCGGTGATTACCTCGGGCGGTGCCACGATTTCCCTGACGTGAGAAAACATCGCGGGCAGGTCGTAGCACACGTAGGGCCCCTCTCCCTCCTCGGGAAAATGCTCCAGCTCCACCCCGACGGTACGGGGGCACGCCCCCTCCGTCAGATACAGGGCGCGCCTGAGCGCATAAAGAAAGCCGCCCTCTGCCGTGTCGTCAATATCCGCAAGATCGTGGGTAAATGCCAGATTTGCCGTAGCGCTTCGGCACTCTTCCAAGGTCATGGCGCACCGTCCTTACAGTGCCTGCGCGCCGCTGATGGCGCTGGCAGAATCCACCGCCAGCAGAATGTGCTTGTAAGAGCCGAAGCCCACACCGAAGCGGCAACGGCCGTTCCAGATGTAATTGCCCGTGTGGTGGTCGCACCAGTTGGTGACGGTCAGGGGCACACGGTTAAAGAACATATTGCCGCCCAGGTTCTTGTTTGCCTCGCGGGACATAATCATCACGCGGTCGTCCTCGGTCTGCCAGTTGGGCAGAATGATGACGTTCCAGTTGCCGAAGTGCAGGTTGATATCGTTGTATCCGTTGCCCGTAGCACCCTCGGAGCCGCACACCTTCTTGGCAATCGCCTCTGCAAGAGGACGGTTACCGGGCAGAATGATGGTGTCTGCCGTATAGCCCAGCACGTCGCCGTTTTCGTCCTTCATATTGCGGAGCTTTGCCGCAAGATAGGCAAGGGACTCCTCAAAGGCGGCGGTGGAGAGCTTTCTCTCTCCCGATGCATCGGTGTAGCCGAAGATATCGCCCCAGAAATAGTTTGCCTGGGTGCCGCTGCTTCTCTTGCCGCCCCACTTATGGGTGGAGGAGAACAGGGGCAGGCCGTCAGGTGCGGTCAGGTCCAGGGTTGCCTTTGCAAACACACCGCTCTTCTTGGTTGCCTGAGAGAGGGCGTATTCACAAATCTTATGCTGGGTCTTGTAATAGGCGCGGGTGAAGTTCTCCGCGCGGCGCTTGGCATCTGCCGCCACGCCGTAGTTCGCGTCCTCCATCATCTCTGCGGTGATGGTAAACTCCTTCATAAACTGAATGTGCTCGATGAACTTGCGGTAGGTTTCGGTCACGGTGTCGTTTTCCGCGCCCGCACCCTCCTCTGCCGCCTGGAAGCA
>JAFQJX010000214.1 GCA_017397205.1 Clostridia bacterium
GACAACGGGCTCGCTGGTAGCAATGACGTCCAGGACGTCAAATGCAACGACCTCAAAATCGGGGGTGGTATATTCTCTTGCGTTCATGGTTTTGTCCTCCAAAGCTCTTGTCTTGGTTTCGTGTTTTCGTGTTCCGCCTCAGGCGGGGATGCATGGTAAAGTGAATGCGGACGTTCCCTCTGCAGGGCGGTCGCTGCCGCCCCGCAGGGAGGGGGTCCTATGCCTCATACGAGGCAGAATCAGAAGATGTCGTCCTCCAGGGAGGGAACCTCGGTTACAACGGGCTCGCTGGTTGCAATGACGTCCAGGGCGTCAAATGCGACGACCTCAAAATCGGGGGTGGTATATTCTCTTGCGTTCATAGTCTGTTTCTCCTGTGATTAGTTCATTGCGTAGTCTCTGACGGCTGCCATGTACAGTGCGGCTGCTCTTGCCAGGTTACTCTTTGCTGCGGAAAGCTCGCCACTCTGTGCCACCATGTCAAGGTAGTTTGCAATGGCATAGGTTGCGACCACCTCTCCCTCGCTCGTATCGAAGGTCAGGGTCAACTTGGCGCCGATCATACCTGCGTGCAGGTCGGTGATTTCAATGTATCCGCCCTCGGGAGTGTAGACGAAGGTCTCGCCCGCAACCTGCAGGGTCAGGGAGTTCACCGTCACGCCCTCGGCCACCTGGAAAATCAAGCTCACGCCGTCCGTCAGGTTTGCACCGACGGTTGCAACGCTGTTGATAGCGGTGCCGTCCACGTCATCGCGGACCAGGTCTGCATCGTAGAAGTCCTTTGCATCAAAGGAGGACAGCTGTGCGCCGCTCGCCTGGTTGAAATCGATCAGGAGAGAGGACGAGCCGTTTGCAACGACCTCTGCGTAGTATGCGTAGTTGAGCATACCCTCGAGGACCTGCTTGACGTCGTCGGTGGAATCTGCGTACATACGCTCTGCGTACTTGATGGGAGAGTATTCCGTGACGTCAATGCCTACGTACTCTGCGCTGTCTATCTGAACAACGACCTTCCAGTAGCTGAGCTTGCTGAAATCCTGTGCATTGATGCCCGTAACGGCGAAGACGTAAATGTCGTCAATCAGCTCGCCGACAAAGGATGCCGTGCCGTTGGTGACGTAGATAGCGGTGATGCTCTGCTGAATGGTGGAAACGATGCTCGCCTTCATCTTCAGGTTCATGGTCAGCTTGCTGCCCAGATGCAGGTTTGCAGAGGTCAGCTTCAGCACGCAGGGGATCAGCTCAGGTGCGGATTCTCCCTGCAGCCAGCCGGTATAGCTGTTGAGCCCTGCAAAGGTGTTCATCAGGCCTGCCACCGTGCCGTCTGCCAGAGCGGTGGTACCGGTGATCTGCACGCCGGAGAGGTCCTCGGTGCCGGCAACGCCATTTGCATTGTAATGGTCATAGAGAGAGTCAACCTCTGCGTCCGTGGAGTCGTAGCCCTTGACGTTCAGGTAAACGTTCGAGGATGCCGCCGTGTCCACGTTCAGGGGGTCGTCGCTCGTATAGTGCGTTTCACCCGCGAGGCGTCCCAGCTGCGTTGTCTCGCTTGCCGCCTTCAGGGAAACCTCCAGGAAGACGTTCGTGAGAGAAATCTTACAGGTGGAGGTAGCGGCGCTGGAGTTGATATAGCCAATCAGAGCGCCCGCCCCCGTGACACCCGTCACGGTTCCCTGAATCACAACGTTCTGGAAGGCATGGGCGGTGGTAGACTTGTTGCCGCGCTCCAGGTACCCGACGTAGCCGCCCGCATAGCCCGCGGTTGCGGTGACGTCGCCGTAGTTAGCACAGTTGACAAAGCGCAGGTGTGCGTCCTGGTTGGCGTAGTGCTTTCCGTTGCTCTCACCGATCAGGCCGCCAACCTTGGTGGCACCCGTGACGGAGCCGTAGTTGGCACAGTTCGTAGCGATCGAGGTTGTGTTGAAATTGTGGTGTCCGAGAATGCCGCCAACACGGCTGCCTGCACTTTCGAGGTCACCGTAGTTGATACAGCCCGTCACCGTGTAGGTGGTGCTGGAGTTCTTACCAATCTTGCCCGCGATGCCGCCGACGGATGCTCCGCTCGCCTGCTGCTGGGTAATCTTGCCGTAGTTGACACAGTTGCGCAGGGTGATGCTTATCTCGGCGTAGCCGATGATGCCGCCGACGTTCCCTTTGTTTTGCGAGACGGTGATGTCACCGTAGTTGGTGCAGTTTTCAATGACGCACGCCGAGGATTTTGCCTCCCCGACGAGACCGCCGATGTTGTTGGTGTAGCTGTCCGTTTTGGTGATGGTTGCGTAGTTCTTGCAGCCGCTGATGGTACCGCCATCCATATACACAACGAGTGCACTGGCGGGGGAATTGGCGTTACCCGTGACGCTGCCGTAGGTGGTGCAGTTTTCCACCACTGCGCCCGCCTTCATGCTGTAGACAAGGAAGGCAGGTCCACGGGCGGTGACGGTACCCTCCACGGTCACGCCCGAAAGCGTACCGTTCAGCGTGCCGACGAGGGCAATATTGTAGGTACCCGTCAGGTTCACCCCTTCAAATGCAATGTTCTGAATGGTGCCGGTCACCGTTCTGATGACGCAGGTGGGGCTGTTGCCTCCGCTCAACTTCAGTCCGATAACCTTGTGTCCGTCACCGTTCAGGGTGGCGGCAAAGCTTTCGGTGTCAGCGTTCTTGTCAGTCATGGCTGCCGCGCTGATGTTGACGTCCACCGTCATGCGGTAGGTCGCGGTATCCGCCGTTGTGACGTTGTTCAGCAGCCACATGAATTCTGCGGCGCTTTGGATCAGAATGTCGCCCGTTGCCGCGTCCACGGCGGTGGGCTGGGTGTAGGTCGCGCCGTCCCAGACACTCAGGGTGTCCGAGCTCTCGGCAGCGCTGCCGGTAACGACGGGGTATCCCTTCTCCTCGTTTCTCTCCCAGAGAGAAAGGCTGTTTTCAACTGCATAGCTATTCAAGGCATCTATCATAGCGCCGCTGTTGCCGTCGGCATAGGCGCTGAAGCCATAGGTTTCGGCGTCCGTATATGCGGCGCCGTTTGCCGTGATCACAAAGCAGCTCTCCGCCGTCATGGTTGCGGTGCTGGTCGCGCCAAGGAGAGCGGTGGTCGTGCTGCCCTCAGGCACCACGAACAGACAGTTTTCAAGCACCTGTGCTGCAGCAGCCTGCCCGCAGAAGGCACCCGCGGAGGTCGTTCCCGTCACGGTTCCGTAGTTTGCACAGTTAAGATAGGTTGCGGAGGCCCTTGTGCCATAGCCCACAATTCCTCCTGCCGTTGCACCGGAAACAGCACCGTAGTTAGCACAGTCGGTCACGGTGGTGGAAACGGCGGTCTTTTCCCAACCTAAGATACCGCCGACATAGGTCTGCGAAGGTGCATCCAGGGTCATGTTATTGGTACAGCCCACAACAGTCACCTTGTTGACGTAGGAGGTGGCAGCACCAACCTTGCCGACAATGCCGCCGATTACGGTATTCGCATTGGTAGTTGCGTTGGGGTTGGAGAACGTGCCGTTTGCCGTGCAGTCTTCAACAATCAGCTCCTCGTGCTTGGGAGCTCCGGTCACCCAATCGTTGCCGACGCCGCCTACGATGCCGCCGAAATAAATCTTCCTGGAGTAGTCAAAGGTAACGGTCAGATTGACGGTACAGCCCGTGACGGTGGTCGTGCCGCCGCTGGTGGGTCCAACACTGCCGACGATACCGCCAAAGGTGCCGCTGTCGTTGGAGGCATTGCGGACGTAAAGAGTACCGCTGTAGGAGCAGTTATTGAAGGTGGAGGTGCCCGATGCATTGGCGGCGAGACCGGAGGGGCGCAGGGCGCCGACCGAGCCGTTCAGCACGTGGACGTTATCCAGAAGGCCTCCGTCGCCGAGCGAATAAACGCCCGCAGACACAACGCCCTGATATGTGCTGCCCGAGGTAGCTTGCACCCCGTTGAGCTTCAGATTCTTAATCGTGCCCGTTACCGTGCCGAACACGGCCGCCTTGTTCACGGAAACGCCAGCGTTATAAATCGTGCGGTTGTTTCCGTCAAACACGCCCGCAAAGCTTGCAGCGACGGTGGTGAAATTGTTGCTGTAGGACTCTCCGTTCAGCCAGAGGTCGGCGGTCAGCAGGTAATATGTATCTGCCGTTGCATTCGCCGCCTCGGTGTTGCGGAAATAAGCAAATTGCGCAGCGGTGGAAATCAGGTAAGGGTCCTCCTCGGTTCCCGTTCCTCCCGCATATTCGGTGGCAACGGTACCGTCCCAGATCTCCGCACCTTCGGTAGGCGCAGTGGTAGCAGCAGACGTGCCAATAGCCAGGACTGCAAAATTACTGACGAGAAGTGTCAGTGCCAGCAGCAGGCTGATAAAGGAGCTTTTGCGCGTGTTTTTCATAACAAATACCTCGTGTTTCGCTAGGATTTTTATGTTTTGTTTTTTGAAACCGTGTAGAACGTGCTCCGCCCTGCCCAGGACGGGCCCTTGCCGCCCTTCTCCTCGCCCACGAAAGGGCATCCCTCACCCGTGAGGCAGATTTGGCAATGCTTCGCACAGGCGTACCCGCATATACGGGCCGCCCAAAAGAAAATTCGGTTGTGTTCGCGCCAAACGGCGCCCCCGAGGGCAACAAACGCCCGAGGAGTATTTCTTCAGCGCCTACGCGCAGAGAGAAATCAATTATGTACGCGAGGGGCACACACAGGTGCCACGCACGTCGCCCACGCCAAGGAACGGCGGGAGCTGCATCGCAGGAAAGCGCACTCAGACAAGCCAAAGCTCCGCCCCCGACAAAAGCGCACACAGCGGCGCCTCCACACAGGGAAACAGATCCGGCTTGGACGCAAATGCTGCGTCAGACGGCGCTTACGCGCACGAAAGCGCGCAAAAAGCGCGCATAGGGGCACGCGCCCACGATAGTATAGAAATTATATAATAATATTAACGCACATGCAATAGGCATAATGTACAAAAATTTTAACATTTACCGCGCACAAATCGTACACATGCACAAATACGGGAGCATAGGCGCGTGCTTGGTGGGCAAGCGCGCCCTCGGGCAGCGCGCGCGGACAAAAAGCGCGCGTTTCGTACAGGCGCGCACAAAACGCAGGTAGCGCGCAGGCGCCAGAGGTGGATGAAGTCCCGCTGCGCGGGGTGAAGCATCTGCTCATGCCGAGAGGCATTTCAATTGCCGCAGGCAAATTTCAAGCACGAAGTGCATTTCAAGAATTCACGGGAGCGAATTCATTTCACTCGGCGCCCACGGGGTGCCCCTTGTGGATGAAGTTGACCGTGCGAAAAGGCGACACACAGCGCGGAGCCGCGTTTTCTTGGCTTCTCTTTGGTTTTTGATGCCCAAAAGCGCCCCCTGTTCAGGTGCGGCACACGGCACCTCTCGGTGCCGCGCGGAGCAGTTTTCGGCGCCACGCAGGTCGGCTTTTGCGCCGTGCGCGGCGGGTTTCGGTGCAGTACGGGGGTTGGCTTTCGGCGCCGCCGGGCGTGGTGCCCTCTTTTCGCCTTGACAACCGGGAGGAAAGCAGTTATAATATAATAGTTACATTTTTCTCTATTTATGGAGGTAGCCATGAGCGAGCTATACGAGAAGGTTTCCCCCGCCCTCAATTCCGTTGAGCGCGAGAAAAGGGTCCTTGACTTCTGGAAAACCCATCACATCTTTGAGAAAAGCATTGAGGAGCGGCAGGGCTGCCCCTCTTATACCTTTTACGACGGCCCCCCGACGGCAAACGGCAAGCCGCATATCGGTCACGTCCTGACCCGCGTCATTAAGGACATGATTCCCCGCTACCGCACCATGAAGGGCTACGCCGTCCCCCGCAAGGCGGGCTGGGACACGCACGGTCTGCCCGTTGAGATTGAGGTGGAAAAGCTCCTCGGTCTGGACGGCAAGGAGCAGATCGAGGCGTACGGCCTCGAGCCCTTTATCCGTCAGTGCAAGGAGAGCGTCTGGAAATACAAGGGTATGTGGGAGTCCTTCTCGGGCACCGTCGGCTTCTGGGCTGATATGGACAACCCCTACGTGACCTACGACAACGATTTCATTGAAAGCGAGTGGTGGGCGCTCCGCCAGATCTGGGATAAGGGACTGCTCTACCGCGGCTACAAAATCGTTCCCTACTGCCCCCGTTGCGGCACCCCGCTGTCCGCGCAGGAGGTAGCGCAGGGCTACAAGACCGTCAAGGAGCGCTCGGCGTTCGTGCGCTTCCGCGTGGCAAACGAGGACGCCTATATCCTCGCCTGGACGACCACCCCGTGGACCCTGCCCTCCAACGTGGCGCTCTGCGTACACCCCGACGAGCCCTACGTGAAAATCAAGGCAAAGAGCGACGAAAAGGTGTATATTCTCGCCTCCGCCTTGGCAGATAAGTGCTTCCCCGACGGCTACGAGGTGCTCGCAACCCTTACGGGCCGCGAGCTGGAGTACACCCCCTACGAGCCGCTTTACAGCTTTGCAAAGACGGACAAAAAGCAGCACTACGTGGTCTGTGACACCTACGTGACCATGGAGGACGGCTCGGGCGTCGTTCATATCGCCCCCGCCTTCGGTGCAGACGACTATCAGGTGGGGCAGAAATATGACCTCCCCGTCGTGCAGATGGTGGACGCCGCCGGCTGCATGGCGCCCGAAACCCCCTGGGCGGGCATCTTTGTCAAGCAGGCAGATCCCCTGATTCTTTCCGACCTTGACGAAAGAGGGCTTCTCTTCTCCGCGCCCAAGTTTGAGCACGAATATCCGCATTGCTGGCGCTGCGACACCCCTCTGATTTACTATGCGCGCGACTCCTGGTTTGTCAAGATGACCGCCGTGAGAGAAAACCTCATCCGCAACAACAACACTGTCAACTGGATTCCCGAAAGCATTGGCAAGGGCCGCTTCGGTGACTGGCTTGCCAACGTGCAGGATTGGGGCATTTCCCGTAACCGCTATTGGGGCACCCCCCTCAACATCTGGGAGTGCACCTGCGGACACAAGAGGTGCATCGGCTCCATCGCCGAGCTGAAGCAGCTCTCCCACAACTGCCCCGACGATATTGAGCTGCACCGCCCCTACATTGACGCCGTCACCATTCCCTGCGACGCGTGTGGCGGTGAAATGAAGCGTGTCAGCGAGGTCATTGACTGCTGGTTTGACTCCGGCTCCATGCCCTTCGCACAGCATCACTATCCCTTTGAAAATAAGGACCTGTTCGAGGCACAGTTCCCCGCCGACTTTATCTCCGAGGCGGTGGACCAGACGCGCGGCTGGTTCTATTCCCTGATGGCAATTTCCACGCTCCTCTTTGACAAGGCGCCCTACCGCAACGTCATCGTGCTGGGTCACGTGCAGGACAAGAACGGGCAGAAGATGTCCAAGTCCAAGGGCAACGCGGTGGACCCCTTTGAGGCGCTTGAAAAGTACGGTGCCGACGCCATCCGCTGGTATTTCTATTCCAACTCCGCCCCCTGGCTCCCCAACCGCTTCTACGAGGACGCCGTGGTGGAGGGACAGCGCGGCTTTATGGGCACGCTGTGGAACACCTACTACTTCTACGTGCTGTACGCGGGCATTGACGGCTTCAATCCCATGAATTACACCCTGGAGTACGACAAGCTGTCCGTGATGGACAAGTGGCTGCTCTCCCGTCTGAACTCTCTTATCAAGGCGGTGGACACCAACCTTGAAAATTACAGAATCCCCGAGACCGCGCGTGCGCTGGAGGCGTTCGTGGACGACCTGTCTAACTGGTACGTGCGCCGCTCCCGCGAGCGCTATTGGGTCAGCGGAATGCCTCAGGACAAAATCAATGCGTACCTGACGCTGCACACCGCCCTCGTCACCCTGTCCAAGCTGGTGGCGCCCATGCTGCCCTTCCTCAGCGAGCAGATTTACCGCAATCTCGTGGCAGGGCTGGACGAAAGCGCCCCCATCTCCGTGCATCTGACGGAGTTCCCCGTCTGCGACGAGCGCATGATTGACCCCGCCCTGGAGGAGAGCATGGAGCGCGTGCTTGCCTGCGTGGTGCTCGGCAGAAGCTGCCGCAACGCCGCCGCCGTGAAAACGCGTCAGCCCCTTGCCAATATGTACGTGAAGGCCGACTTCACGCTGGACCCCTTCTACACGGATATTATCGCCGAGGAGCTCAACGTCAAGAAGGTCACGTTCGTTGACTCCACGCGCCGCTTCACGGGCTATGTTTTCAAGCCGCAGCTCAAGACGGTCGGCCCCAAGTACGGCAAATTCCTCGGAAAAATCAACCCCTGGCTGGCAGGGCTGGACGGCAACGCCGCCATGGACGAACTGGAGGAAAAGGGCTTCCTTACCCTTGAAATTGACGGCACCACGCTGACCTTTACCCCCGACGACCTCCTGATTTCCACCACCAAGCGCGACGGCTTTGTGTCCGTTGAGGACAAGGGCGTGACCGTGGTGCTGGATACCACCCTGACGGAGGCGCTGATTGAGGAGGGCAACGTCCGCGAAATCGTGTCCAAGGTGCAGACTATGCGCAAGGACGCGGGCTTTGAGGTCACCGACCACATTCGCCTGGGCGTGACGGGCAACGCCGCCCTTGCCGCCGTTGTGGAGGCAAATCGGGCGTCCATTTCCGCCGATACGCTGGCTGACGCCGTTTCTACCGACACCGTCTTTGCACACGCAAAGGAATGGAGCATCAACGGCGAAACCGTCACCGTTTCCGTAGAAAAGGTGTAATTTCCATTTCTGGGCAACAAAATTGGGACAGAGAGTAATATCGTGATACTCTTAACGGAGAAAATGTCAACGCGCTTTAAACGTGGAATATAATAGGAGAAAATCTATATGAAGCTATATTTTGCTGATGGCGGTAGTACTTTTCAGGATTACAGTAGAGTGGGATACGATTCCTGCTCGCTTATCTGTCGAACAAAACCCTTTCCGGAAGGCACTTACTGTGTGACTTGTGAAATCGACGATTCTTTTACCGAAGCGGAGGCACAACAATTGGGTGACCGTGCTACCAGTTATGTCGTCAATGACGGTTTTTCCGTCGAGAAAGCCGTTCGTCACGTAGAAGCAATTATGTTGAAAAATAAA
>JAFQJX010000215.1 GCA_017397205.1 Clostridia bacterium
GACAGGGCAATCGTGGTGTAGTTGATTTTTTTGTTGCGCCGCTCGCGCCTTTGTCGGTCGCCCTCCTCGGCGCAGAAGCCGTCAATCCCGAAGCCAACGCCGTTGACGATGACGTGCTCCTCTCCGTTGACGTAAATGACGGGCAGGTCCTTGATGTATTCGTTAATCAGAACGGGGTCGTCCTGAATGCCGTCGTGACGGAGATCGTGCAGAAAGTCGTTGCCCGTGCCGACGGCGGTCAGATAAATAGGAACGCGCACCTCAGAGAAGCGCAGGGCGTCTGCCAGGCGGGTCAGCGTTCCGTCGCCGCCGCAGAGAATGATGCGGTCCTCCTCGCCAAGTGACTCCACAAACGCTGCCTTGTCGGTAATTTCCAGTATGTTTTTCATGCAGGCAGGGTCCTCGCCGTGGGCAATGACCCACTCGCGGGTACGCTCTGTGCCCGCGTCGCTGCAAGCGCGCGGATTGTACAGGATCACCGTCATAGGAGCGCTCCTTTCTGAAAAATCACTTTATTGTACCATAGTTTTTTGTTTTTTTCAAGTGGGGCGTTGGACCCCTCAAAAAAGAAAGCCATACCGCCGCGTGGCGGTATGGCTTCTGTGTCAGGACAAAATCAGGGTATCTTCCCCGTCACGTGTCGGGGAGGAGCCGTAAAACGCGGTCAAAGCGCGCGTCATGTGCTCAAAATCCGCGACTGCGGCGGTTTCATAGGCGGAGTGCATTGCCAGCTGGGGCATCCCGATATCCACCGTCGGTACGGTGAACTGAGAGACGGAAACGGCGCCCAGGGTGGAGCCACCCACAAGGTCGGGGCGGTTGCAGTACGTCTGCGTGGGCACCTCTGCCCTACGGCACACCTCACCGAACACAGCGGCGGAAACGGCGTCCGTTGCATAGCGGCAGTTGCCGTTGTATTTCACCACCACGCCGCCGCCGAGAACGGGGGCGTTATTCGGGTGCGCGTATTCGGGGTGATTGGGGTGCGTGGCGTGGGCGTTGTCAGCCGAAACCACGAAGCTGTTTGCCTGCATCATCTGCCTCTGCTCCTGCGTCATGCCAAGGCACTCACAGGCGCGTGCAAGCGTTGCGCTGAGGAAATCTCCCCCTGCCCCGCCGAGGGTGGAGGAGCCAACCTCCTCGTTGTCAAAGAGTGCAAAGACGGGCATCGCGGCGCTCGGCTTTGCGCCGAGGAAGCCCTCAAGCGAGCACCACACGCACGCCAGGTCGTCCAGGCGCGGAGCGGCAACAAGCTCCCCTGCCGCCCCGAGGACGGAGGGTGACTGACGGTTGTACAGCCACAGGCGGTGAGAGAGAATGTCCTCCTCGGAAACGCCTGCCGCCTCAGCAACGGCGGACAGGAGCGAGGGGGTTTCCCCGACGCCCCACAGGGGCTGCATATCCACGGCGGCGTTGTAGGTTGCGCCCTCGTTGGCGTTGCGATTCATATGAATGGCGACGGAGGGAATGATGACGAGATCGCGGTCCACCTTGACGGTGCGCGTGCAAATGGCGCCGTTCTCGGCGCGCAGGGTAATCACCCCTGCAACGGACAGGGGTCTGTCCAGCCAGGTGGCGCACAGCATTCCGCCGTATTTCTCCACCGTCAGTCGGGCACAGCCGCCGCCTGCCTTCGCCGTCCCCGCAGGAGTCACGGAAAAGGTGGGGCTATCTCCGTGCGTGGCAACGACCATCGCACCCGTGGGTGCTCCCTTGGGCAGACGGAACGCCATCAGCGCGGCGCCGCGCGTGACGTAATAGGCGCCCCCGGGTGCAAACTGCCAGGGCGTCCCCTCTGAAAGACGGGTATATCCTGCCCCATCAAGCCGACGGGCGACCGTCTCCGCCGCATGGTGTGCGGTGGGGGAGGCACAAAGAAAATCAAAGAAACGTGTCATAGCGTCACATAGCTCCTCTCATATTGCTACCATTGTACCCCATTCGCCCTTTTTTGTCAATCGGGGATAGGAAATCCCTTCCCCGTGCGCCCTGCTTTTTCGTTTCGGAAGGCAACGAAAGTTTCCTCCCGTATTGCACCCGCGCAAAAAATATGCTACAATAGCTTCTGTAATCTTTAGCAAGGAGCATTCACCATGAATGTACTGAACGATATTCAGCCCAAGGAGGTCCTGCGCTTTTTTGAAGCCATCTGCGACCTGCCCCACGGCTCCCGCAACACCAAGGTGCTGAGCGACTTTTGCGTGGTCTTTGCCCGTCTGCGCGGGCTTTGGTGCCATCAGGACAAGGCAAACAACGTCATCATCCGCAAGGAGGCGTCCCTCGGCTATGAGGACCACCCTCCCGTCATCATTCAGGGGCACCTGGATATGGTCTGCGAGCGTAACGCGGGCGTGGAGATTGACTTCCGCCGCGACGGGCTGCGCCTGACCGTGGACGGCGACTATATCCGCGCACAGGGCACCACCCTCGGCGCCGACAACGGCATTGCGGTTGCCTATGCGCTGGCGCTTCTGGACGACAAGAACCTCGTGCATCCCCCCCTGGAGGTGCTGCTCACCTCAGACGAGGAAATCGGAATGCTGGGCGCCATGGCGCTGGACGTCTCCCCTCTCAAGGGCAAGACGCTCATCAACCTGGACTCGGACGTGGAGGGTGTGCTCACCCTCGGCTGTGCGGGCGGTCTTAAGGGCGACCTCCTCCTGCCGCTCAGGCGCGAGAGCGTGACGGGTACGCCCTATACCCTGCAGGTCACGGGGCTGACGGGTGGGCACTCGGGCGTGGAAATCGGCTGCGGCCGCACCAACGCCATCACCTTCGTCGCCTCCCTCTTTGACAAGCTGTGTGCCACGGCGGACGCCCGTCCCTTTGGCTTTACGGGCGGCGGCAAGGACAATGCCATTCCCCGTACCGCAACCCTGAAATTTCTCTGTCCCACCCCGCTCTCCGAGGAGGCGCTGGCGCTGGTCAGCGAGGCGGAGCGCACGCTGCGCGAAACGGAGCCGAACGCCGCCGTCACCCTGACGGCAGGCAACTCCACCTCGCAGGGCGCCCTGACAAGGGACTGCCGCGACCGTATGCTGGAGCTGTTCCGCCGTGTTCCGAACGGCGTGCAGAAAATGAGCGAGGCGCTCCCCGATATGGTGGAAACCTCCCTCAATCTCGGCATTATTTCCTTTGAAAAATCCCTGTGCGCCACCTTTGCGCTGAGAAGCAACGTCAACGCCGAGCTGGAGGCGCTCTCCGCCGGGATTTCCGCGCTGGCAAAGGAGCTGGGCGCCCAGTGGCGCACGGGCGCCGCGTATCCCGCGTGGGAAATGCGGGAACACTCTCCCCTACGGGACACGATGGTGGAGGTCTGGCGCACCATGTTTGGCGGCACGCCCCGTACCGAAACCATTCACGCAGGTCTGGAATGCGGCGTCTTTGCCGACAAAATCAAGGGCCTGGACTGCGTTTCCATGGGTCCCACCATGCTGGATATTCACACCCCGCGCGAGGCGCTCTCCATCTCCTCCACCGAGCGCACCTGGCGCTATCTGCTTGCAATTCTGAAAGCCCTGTAAGAGAGGTAACGATATGAAAAAAACAACCATGAGAAAATACGCCCGCCTGTTGGCACGCAAGGGCGTCAACGTCCAGAAGGGACAGGAGGTGTTCATCACCGCCGAGCTGGACCAGCCCGAATTCGTCCGTATGCTGACCGAGGAGTGCTATCGCGCAGGCGCCGCCCGCGTGGTGGTGGACTGGAGCGACAGCACCCTGACCCGTCTGCACATCCGCCACCGCTCGCTGAAGGTGCTCAGCGAGCTGACCTCCTACGAGCTTGAAAAGTGGAAGTATCAGGCAGACAAGCTGCCCTGCCGCATTTATCTTGTCAGCGAGGACCCCGACGCCCTAGCAGGCGTGGACGTGCGCAAGCTCGCACAGTCCCAGCAGGCAAAGATGAAGGTCATCAAGCCCATTCGCGACACCATGGAAAACCGCTATCAGTGGTGTATTGCCGCCGTCCCCGGCGAGGCGTGGGCAAAAAAGCTGTTCCCCAACCTCACCCGTCGCGCCGCAACCGAGCGCCTGTGGGAGGCAATTCTCAGGGGTGCCCGCGCCGACGGCGAGGACCCCATGGCGGCGTGGGACGCGCACAACGAGGCGCTTGCCAAGCGCTGTGAATACCTGAACGGGCTCGGCATCCGCGAGCTGCATTACACCGCCTCAAACGGCACCGACCTGCGCGTCGGGCTGATGGAGGGGAGCGTCTTTATGGCAGGCGGCGAGTACACCGAGCAGGGCGTTTACTACAACCCCAATATCCCGAGCGAGGAGGCGTTCACCACCCCCAAGAGAGGGTGTGCCGAGGGCATTGTCTATGCCTCCATGCCCCTGTCCTACAACGGTCAGCTGATTGAAAACTTCTCCGTTCGCTTTGAGGGTGGCCGCGCCACCGAGGTCAAGGCGGAAAAGGGCGAGGAAGTGCTCTCCGAAATGATTGCCATGGACGAGGGGGCTGCCTACCTTGGCGAGGTGGCGCTGGTGCCCTACGATTCTCCCATCCGCGAGAGCGGCATTCTGTTCTACAACACCCTCTTTGACGAAAACGCCGCCTGCCACCTTGCCCTTGGCCGCGGCTTCACGGGGTGCCTGCGCGACTACGGCAAGTACACGCAGGAGCAAATCGCCGAAATGGGCGTCAACGACTCCATCATTCACGTGGACTTTATGATTGGCACCTCCGACCTGACCGTCACCGCCCTCTGCCAAGACGGCCGCGAGGTCCCCATTTTCAAAAACGGCACCTGGGCGTAAGCTGGCGTTTTCCACAAAAACGCGCGAATGAAATAAATCCGCCAAGGCGAATTTATGAAATACCCTCACGGTCATGAAATGCCTTTCGGCATATGGGAATTTGCTTCGTTTCACGTACGGCCGAAGGACGTACAATTCACAAAAAGAAAGAGAGTACACCTTGAATAAAAACCGTTTGATGAGCCTCCTGCTTCTCGTAGCGCTCTGCCTTTGCCTCTCGGCGTGCGGCGGGGAGGACCCCGACCTGACGGGGCTTTACCGCTGGACGAGAACCACGGCGGGAGAGGGCGACCAAACAGGGGAGCTTACGCCCGAGGAGGCGGGCTACGAAAATCAGCTCGCCATTTACAGCGACCGCACCGCCCTGATTGTCAACTTCGTTGGCGAGAAGCTGGATAGCGCCTACACCTACACCTGGACACAGGAGGGCAACACCCTGACGCTGAAGGACACGGAGGGCTACAAAACCTACCTGACCGTCGAGGGAAACGGGCTCGTGATTGAACGGGCAACGGGCGGCGCCGTTGCCAAATGGGAATACACCAAGCTGTTCACCGACCCGAGCGGCGCAGACACCGCCGTCACGGGCAAGTACCAGTGGACGCACTCCACCTTTTCCACGGGCAAGACCGAAACGCCCGAGGAGCTGGGCTTTGACCTCCATCTGGAGCTGAGGCCAAACGGCCTGGCGCTCTCCACCCACACCGAAAACGGCAACACCACCCCCACCGCCTACCTGTGGTTTCTGTTCGGGGACACCGTGGTGCTGTACCGCGGAGAAATTGCCACCTATATGACCTACACCGCCCCCCGTGACCTCGTCTACCACGCCGTCTATACCAACTATATCTACGACCAGTATTTCACCAGAGCGTGAAAACGGAAAGTGCTTCACATTCAATCGTTCAAACGCAAATGATCTAAGCCAAAACCCTTATACAAGCAGAAAAAAAGAGCCCCTCGGCACAAAGCCGAAGGGCTCTCCTTTTTATTTTTCCCGAGACGTTGCTTATCCCGTATAGCCCCAGACCACCTGTGCGGAGTATCCGGACTTCCAATAAGAACTCCACCCGCTCGGCTGGGAGGCCGCCTCGCAATAAATATGCGTCAGAGACGTGCAACCACGGAACGCATCGCCGCCAATGCTCGTCACGCTGTCGGGTATCGTGATGCTCGTCAGAGACGCGCAACCCGAGAACGCATCGCCGCCAATGCTCGTCACACTGTCGGGAATGGCGATGCTCGTCAGACCCGTGCAATCCCGGAATGCAGAGGAGGCAATGCTGGTCACGCTGGCAGGAATCGTGATGCTCGTCAGACTCGCGCAACCCAAGAACGCAGAGGAGCCAATGCTGGTCACGCTGCTCGGAATCGTGATGCTCGCCAGACCCGTGCAACCACGGAACGCATAGCCGCCAATGCTCGTCACGCCACTGAATATGGTCACATCAGTCAGCATGGAGCAGTTATAGAACGCTCCGTACAGAAGATTTCCGCCCGTTACCGTCACGCGACGGAGGGTTGCGGGAATATAGTACGTCGTGCTGGTCCTGCTGAAGGTAGAGCTTCCGTAATAAGATTGCTTCACTGCTGTGCCGCCCGTGTAAGAGGAGGTACCGAAAATGTACCCAAACGGATATTGGTACGTATCAGACGAGGTCTTTCCTGCCTCGCCACCCACGAAGGGAATCGTCATCTCAACAAGAGAGGAGCAACCGGAGAAGGCAGAAGAGCCAATGCTCGTCACGCTGTCTGGAATCGTGATGCTCGTCAGAGACGTGCAACCCTCAAATGCAGAAGAGGCAATGGCGGTGACA
>JAFQJX010000216.1 GCA_017397205.1 Clostridia bacterium
TCTCGTCGGAGGTAGGGCCGTCTTCAGCGTAGGTATAATCAGGATTGAAGCAAATGTCGCTTGTAACGACGTAGTTCAGCGCCGCGTAGCGGGCGCCGTTAAGAGGGTGGTCCTCATCGTCGACCGTGGTGAAGTTGCTGACTAAATTCATAAGCAGCGCCCACTCAGCTCCGTTGGAAATCTGATAGGGGTCCTGCACCGTTCCGTCTCCCCCCGCAAAGGAGGTCGCAACCGTCCCGTCCCAGACCTCAAGCCCGTCGGGAATAGGTTGATTTGGGGCAGGCAGAGAGTCAAGGTAGACTGACCCACAGAGGAGGATGCCGTCTCGCTGAAGGTGGGAACAGTCCCCCCTGCAACGTCAGAATCGGTCACGGGCACCGCCACACCAAGGCAAATGCACGCGACACAGGCAAAGCACAATACGGCAAGCAACGTTTTCTTCAAGACAAACCTCCTGCGGGCTAAAAAGTCCCTATTAAACTAATTTTAAGTTATTTTTCATATTTTGCAAGAGGGATTTCCGCAAGGCGGCGCCTTTTTTCGTTTTTTCCCCCATTTTTCACAAACGGCGCTCCGCTTTTTCGTTCAATATGGCAAAGCAAAAGGAGCAGACACCTGTCTGCTCCTGAGGTTGGGTTTGTGATCGCTTTGTAACGCTGCTGTCAGCCGCCAAAATAGAAGGTACCTCCACCGAAGCTCTGGAAGGGTTGCTCCCGATGCTTTGTGCGCGTCAGCGTCACAGGAAGAAGCGCAAGCAGCAGCACGAGCGTAGCAAAAATACTGCCCTCCAGCCCAAAGGAGCCGCCCGAAATCAGCCACCTTCCCTCAACGGGGACAGACGTCAGCAGGGTCGGCATCAGGGGATTGCCGCTGACGGAAACACCGAACAGGCACCCCTGGGCAAAATTCCAGAGTGAGTGAATGGCGGAGGCGGCAAAGAGATTGCCCGTCCGCAGGGTCAGCAAGCCCATAAGACAACCGAACAGGAAAATGTTGAAAAGCGCAAGAGGAGTCACCCCGTTGTTTGGCAAATGCAAAAGTGCAAACAGCAGCGAGGAAAACAGCACCCCTTGCAAAGGGGAGGTCCCGGGGCGCAGGAATGAGGTCAGCACGTAACCGCGCAGCAGCAGCTCCTCGCTGAAGCCCTGAATCACAAAGGCAACAAAGAACAGCGGCAGATACCACGGAGATTGCGGTGCAAAGCGAACGGATATGCCGCTCGCAAGCCAAGCAAGCAAAACGGTAGCAGCAAGCAGGACAAGACCTGCCACCGCACCGAGGGCATAGTGAACAGCGGCTTTTCTTTTGCTATCCTTCAGCCCAAGGGAGGTTGCCGTGCGGCCGTCAAAGCAGAGCAGGAAAATAAGAAGCGCCGCCACTACAAAACAGGTGAAAAAGAGCTGTGCAAGCAGGACGGCGGGGTGTCCTGACGCTCCGAGCAGGAGCGACTCCAGCTCCCCCGCAACCGCCTCAGAGGGGACACCCTGCGCCCCTGCAAAAAGAGAGACAATGTCGCGCCACACAAGCACGACCATGACGCCACCCGTGACAAGTCCCGAAAGCGTCTCTGCCGCCATAAAAAGAGCAAATAAAAGAACAACACGAACAAGTAAAGTGTGCTTTACATATTTGCGTTCTTGCTTATATAACAGGGGGCTTTGCCTGAAATCGTAAATTCTCATAGTTCCTCACAAAAGGTTATCTGTTCGTACCGCGTAGTTCTCCGCGAAACCAAGCAATATAGGCATCTCGCAGTTTTTTCTGCTCCTCTGCCTCCGCAGGAGTGAGCTGTCTTTTCTTTGCAATCGCCGCAAGCTCGTTGATTCTGTCAACGTCGGGCTTGACAAGTTTGCTTTCCATTATATCAAATCCTCCAAATTGTCCTTTGCCATAAAGAGTCCGCGTCGGGCAAGCTCTTGCCCGAGCTCGTCGGGCGCAATATGTGCATCTCTTGACAGGTGTGTCAGCCAGATTTGCCCACCCTCGGTCAGCATTCCTTGCCCCAGCAGGTTTTTCTGTATCATACCCACCATGGTAAGGTTATTATGCTCAAAGACGCGGTTATCGTTGTCCTCATCGCCCAAGGTGCCGTCCAGCACCACGCGGTCGTAGGGGCGCATACGCCGCATTGCCGCCCAGGTGGCACAGGGGAACCAGGCGCCGTCCGCACCCCAGAAGATTTTTTGTCCGTCCTTCTCAATGACGTAGTGCAAGGGGGTTTCCCCAGGGTTTCGTGTGATACGGTGATTGGCGGCAAGGGGAGTGACTGTATAGCCCGACACCTCAAGCGCTACGTCGGCAGCTGCCTCGCGCCTGTGTATTCCGGGGTGCTCGTCAAGAAGCGCGAGCAGGCGGGCGTCACCAACCACGGTTAGCTCGCGCGTTTGTGCAAGGCGATATAAGTGCTCGGGGGAGAAATGGTCACTGTGGGAGTGCGTATACAGGACAGCATCCACCTCCCTGAACATTTCGTCAAAAAGCGATAGCGGCGTGGTAGGGGCTAAATCGATCAGCAGGCGCCCATCCAGCACCGCCGAGGAAAAGCGGCGTGTCACGCCTCCCTTCGCGCCCGCGGCGGCTGTCCAATCTGCGGCGCCCGTTCCAATGTAATAAAGCTTCATCGCATCTCCTCCATACGTGTTACCTTTATTCTAACGCACCTGTCCATAGATTGCAAGCACCTAAAAGTGAACAAATCGTAAGAAAAAGGGCGACCTCAACAAATGAAGGTCGCCCTGAAAAGTGACATATGAAATTAACAGTATCTGCGGTTTTTGGAGAAGCGCTCCTGAAACAAAATGCAAAGGAAGCCGAGGATCAGCC
This sequence comes from Clostridia bacterium, assembly GCA_017397205.1. Classification (GTDB taxonomy): domain Bacteria; phylum Bacillota; class Clostridia; order Oscillospirales; family CAG-272; genus UBA1740. Next base: position 2,824 of record JAFQJX010000216.1, read on the forward strand.
CAACGACAAGCCACGCATCAAGCCCCACGATACCGAGGGTCGCGCTGAGATCAAAGGAAAGCGCGCCGCCACGGCGGAAGAGGAGTCGGACGAGCGCAAAGGAGCCGGACAGCGAGGTGATATAAATCACAAGGGGCTTCATGGCAATCAGCGCAAATACAAAAGAAACGGCAAGGACGGAAAGCAGGAGCGTCAGGTTTGCGGTATAGCCCGCAAGAAGAAGCGTCACCGTGCTAGCAAGAATCAGAGCCAAGCCAACGCGCCTGAGCCAGAGGGCAATCAGTAGCAGCACAATTGCCACAATCGCCGCAGCCACCCACTTGCCAATCGGCAAAAAGGACTCCAGCCAGGTGGGCAGCACAAAAGTGTCCGCAGCAAATTCAAGGCCAACGTATCCTACGCAAAAGCCAATGCCGGCAGAGAGCACAACGGAAATCAGACGGCTCAGCCGATAACCAAACAGGGACAGCACAAGAAGCAGGAGGGCGGGCAGCACAAAATAGCAGACACCAAGGCCCCAGGCATCCAAAAGACCTCTATAGGCGCTCCAGAACGAAAGCAGAGTACCGAAGATCATGGAAAACAGGTTGTCAGCAATCCCCACTGCCTCTGCCGCAAGCCCGTCGGCAGGTGCCGATGACTCAGCTCCGCAGGGAAAGGCAGTCAAGGCGAGCAGGCACAGCGCCGCCGTCCATGACAAGAGTATTTTTTTCTTCAAAATTGATTCCTCCAAGGCACGCATCCTCTGCGTGCCCTCCTATTCTACCATAGCAAAATGAAA
>JAFQJX010000217.1 GCA_017397205.1 Clostridia bacterium
AGATGCAAAGTGCTCGCAACCGTGAGCCTTCCCGCAACCATTACCATGATCGGTGCCAATGCTTTTTCGGACTGCGACGCATTGACAGCAGTCAACTACAGCGGCTCCTCCGAGCAGGTCTTGAATTATATCGATGAATTGAATCTGCCGCAGTAATTTTAGCGGATTGAATACGGGGAGAGGACTTTTGAAAAAGCCCTCTCCCCGTTCTTGCGTATGAACCTAAAGAGAGGTCGGAGAATGTTCTCCGACCTCTTTTTTGGGGAGTATTATTCGGTCAGAAGCTTTAGTTCCACAAGTCCGTCACCCTCGAAATAGAGGATTGAATCGGAATGGAGATACAGCTTAAAGCGCAGGCTTGCCACCTTGCCACTCGTTCCCGAGCAGGTAAGGCGGGTAGGCTCACACTTGTCGAGGTATACCAGGATGTTGCGTTGCTTGAGCGCATCGTCGTTTGTGCAATAGGTAAGCTCGGCGCAGTAGAGCGCGTCCTTTTCCAGCGACAGAGAAACCCGCTTGCGGGGAACCGTGACATATCTCTTTTCAAGCTCGTAGGGGAGCGACGGCTCGTTTGCAAGGTCGTGCGTGTAGACGACGTTGGAATATTTATCAAGCGTATCAACGTCGATTTTTCTGCCTGCCGTAAAGGCAGGGGTTTGCATGGAGAAGCAAAGCAGATTTTTCGCGCAACGCTGAAGCTCACCCAAGGTCAGATACCCGTCGGCATAGGCGGCGCGCATATCGTGCTCAAAGGTCAGCGCATCGCCCGTGCACATAAACACGTCGTTTTGTGCCTTTACCATTTCCGCCAGGTTTTCCTTGACGAAGCTGCCGTTGCGAAGGTCCTTCAAGCGCGGCCACCAGTCCGTCATGACGAAGGAATCATAGCCCCACTCCTCGCGCAACAGCGTTGTGGTCAAATCGTAGCAAGCACCTGCCGCGTGACCGTTGATCTGATTGTAGGAGGTCATAATAGACCTTACGTAGCCGCTCTTAACCGCGATCTCAAAGCCCTTGACGTAGAGCTCACGAAGCGCGCGCTCCGACAGCACCTCGTCAACCGAGTGACGCTTGGTTTCCTGCGAGTTGACCGCAAAATGCTTGAGCGTACAGAAAACGCCTTTTTGCGTCATGCGCTGTGCAATGGTGGCGGCGCATCTTCCCGTCAGGTAAGGATCCTCGGAGAAGTATTCAAAGTTTCTGCCGCAAAGCGGATTGCGATGGATATTCATGCCGGGGGCAAGGATTACGTCCACGTTGTATTGGAGAATCTCGTCCGCGAAGCAGTCAAAGAGCGCGTCAAGCTCGTCGGGAAGCCAGGAGCAAGCGAGCAGGGTGCCGGAGGGAATGCAGGTGGCCTTTGCCGAGCTTTCCATTCTGACACCGCTCGGGCCGTCGCAGGTGGTGACAACGGGAACGTCCTTGTCGTTCCAGACGTGCGTCACGCCGCAGAAACAGCTTGCCGTTCCGGGAATGGGAGCCTTGGGGCTGGACATGCCCTCGCCGCAAACCAGGGCCATCAGTGCCTCGGCATCAAACTGAGCAACGAATGCATCAAGCGTTGCCTTTCCTGCCTTGACGTCGTTCAGCGTAATGCCGCAATCTCCCGTCAAGGCAATCGCCTCGGGAAGCTTCCGTGCAATACGGTCAATCGTGCGCTCCTTTGCCTCGGGGGCGGGCTCGAAGGCGACCTTGCCGTCCTTTGCAATCATTCGCTCAAAGTCTTCCGTGGGAGCGAGTGCCTGTACGCAACGGCGTACGGGAACCGTTTCGGCTATTTCAAAGGCAAACACCTCCCGTGCCTCGCGGACGTTCTTTCCCTCAAGGATTGAATATCTGCCCGCCTCAAGCACGTACGAATACGCATATCCGCTTCTCGCATCATCGGTGTCATCGTAGGAAGCCATATCGTTTATGTTTGCCGAAATCGTAAGCACATCTTCCTCGCCGGGCAAAAGGGTTTTGGTCTTTTTAAAGGCGATCAACTGACGTGCAGGCTTACCGAGCGCGCCTTGTGGGGCGGAGAAGTATATTTGTGCCACGTCGCGGCCCGCGTGCTTTCCGATATTTTTCACTCTGACCGTAAGTGTCAGTGTGTCCCCCGTCCTCACTACCGATTCGGTGACGTGAGAAAACGCAGTATAGGAAAGCCCGTATCCAAAGGGGTAAAGTACCTTTTCCGGAGCAAAGGTTTCAAAATATCTGTATCCCACAAAGATGTCCTCAGTGTGATAGCTTGTGACGTCTGCGGGAAAGCCCTTGGTCGAGGGATAATCGTCGATGGATGCGGCAATGGTGTCCGACAGTCTGCCGGACGGTGTCACGTCGCCCATCAGCGCATCAACCGTTCCGCGACCGCCCTCCTGACCGCCTTGCCAAACGTACGCAACCGTTCCAACGCCGTATTTTTTGACCCACGACATGTCAATCAGGTTTCCGCTGTTGATGAGCACGATCAGGTTTTCAAAGCTTGCCGAGAGCACGCCAAGGTTTTGCTCCTCTCCCTCCGAGAGATACCAGCTACCGGGCGTGGCGGAGCAGTCAAAGGATTCGCCAACGGTTCTGCATATGATGTAAATGGCTTTTTTGCACCTCTGTGCCGCCGCACGCACGAAATCCTCAGACAGCACAGGCTGCTTTTGAGAGGGCGGGCAGTACCAGCCGTCGCCCGCATCAAAGGGATTTTCGCTTATATAATTGCGATAGAAACTGAGCACCGTCGGGTCAAGGGAAACCCGCTTGTCAAGCTCGTCACCGATATTGGTAACGTA
>JAFQJX010000218.1 GCA_017397205.1 Clostridia bacterium
AGGAAATCGGCGAGGTGGAAAAGGCGGCGGGCGGCATTCTGATGCCCCCCAAAAAGATGCCCGAAAAGCTGCTTTCCTGCGAGCTGGAGGGCGGAAAAATCCGCACCTACCTGGAGGAGGACACCCTGACGGAGGCGCTGACGGGTCTCTGGCGCTCCTCCCGTAATTCCCTGCAGGAATGCGGCGCAAATCCGCTCTATCTTGCACTCGGCTTTTTGCGCTGGTACGAAACGGAGCGCTCCGTCAAGCCCCTGTACGCACCTCTCATTTTAGTGCCTGTGGAGCTTGTGCGGCATTCCGCACCGCGCGCCTATACCCTGCGCGTGCGTGAGGAGGAGGTGCGCTTCAACATTACCCTTCTGGAGATGCTTCGCACGGTATACGATATTGAAATCCCCGGGCTTGACCCCCTGCCCAGAACGGAGGAGGGGGTGGATATACGCCGTGCCTTCCACCTGTTGCGCCGTGCGCTGGTGCATTTGCGCCGCTTTGAGGTGGTGGAAGGTGCCACGGTTGCAAACTTCTCCTTCAGCCGCTTTATTATGTGGAACGACCTCCACAACCGCGCCCAGGAGATTGAGAGCAACCGTACCGTCAACGCCCTGATAGAGGGCAAGGCAGACCCCGCGCAAAACGCGTCCTTCCTCTCACCGGGTGAGCTGGACGAGCGCGTATTTCCTGCGGACGTTGCCGCCCCCCTGCCCTATGACTCCTCGCAGCTTTCTGCCATCGTGGCGGCGGGCGAGGGGCAAAGCTTCGTCCTGCACGGCCCCCCCGGCACGGGAAAAAGCCAAACCATTACCAACATGATCTGCAATGCCCTGTACGGCGGAAAAACCGTGCTGTTCATTGCTGAAAAGATGGCGGCTCTCAGCGTTGTGGAAAGCCGTCTTACGTCGCTTGGGCTGTCCCCCTTCTGCCTGGAGCTGCACTCTGACAAGGCAAAGAAAACGGACGTCCTTGCCCACCTCGGTGAAACGCTGGAAAACGCCCACGCCGCGTCCCCCAAGGGGCACGGCGAGGATGCCGCGCGCATTCTTGCCCTCCGCCGCACCCTCAACCAGACTCTTTCCCTCGTCCACCGCGACCATTCCTGCGGCTTCTCCCTGTATGATGCAATCGTGCTGTACGAGCAGTACCGCGATGCACCCGCCGTAGAGTTTTTTACCCCCTCGCACTTTGAAAATCTCACCCCTGCCTTAAGACGGGCGTGGGAGGACCTGATTCGGGAATATATTGCCCTTGCAAACGCCTGCGGCGGTGCGAGGGACAACCCCCTTTCCATCTATCGCAAGGACGGATACAGCCACGGCGACAAAGCGCGGCTGGCGACCGCCCTGGAGGAATACCACGCGGCGGCGGCAGCCCTGAAAAAGGCATATGACGCCATTCGCGCCCTGCTCCCCCTGCGCGAGGAAAAAACCTATTTACAAATGGGTGCCATTGCGACGCTCTGCTCCCGCCTTGCCGACACCACCGTCCTGCCTAAGGGTCTGCTTCTGGCAGAGGGGCTTGCCGAAACGCGCGAGCAGATGGAGCGCCTTTGCAAAACGGGCAAGCGGCACGTCCAGCTGCGCGAGGTGCTGCTGTTCCGCTTTGACGCCGACCTTTTGAGGCAAAGCCCCGAGGAGCCGCTCTCCGAGCTGCACGGTGCTCAGAAGGCGTCCTTCTTCGTGCGCCAGGCACGCCTGCGTGCCGAGAAAAAGCGGCTTGCCGTCCACTCCAAGGACCCTGCCTCCCTTTCTGTGCGTGAGTTAGAAAGCGTGTGGCACATGGTGGAGGAGTATCAGTCCACCGCCGAAACCATCCGCGACCTCTTGCCTGTGGGCAAGCGGCTGTTTGGCGAGCTTTGCCGCGCCGAGGGAAGCGATTTCGGATATCTGGAGCGCCTGTGGCGCGATGCCTATGACCTCTACACCCTCGTTCATCCCTGTGCGGAGAACAACGGGGAAATGACCGCGCTGCTCCGTCGGCTTGACGACCTTGCCAGCCGCGGAGAGCTGCACAAGCACTCCTCCCTGTTCCGCACCTTTGCCGCCTCCTACGAGGCGCTTTCACAGCTGGAGGGCAGGATTGCCGACCTTTGCGAGACTGACACGGCAGAGTGGCATTCCGCCCGTAATTGGCTGTGCGAGGAGGGCGACCTCTTTGACCGCGCCCGTGAGCGCGTGCAAAGCTTGCGCGATTGGTGCAGCTATCGGGCAAAGCGCGAGGAAATGCATTCCGCAGGCCTCGGTGCGCTTGCCTCTGCTCTTGAGGAGGGGACGCTCGGCACCGCCGACCTGCTCCCTGCCTTTTACCGCGCGACCGCCCTTGCGGTTGCAAACGCGCTCGTTGAGGGGGACAGTAGTCTGACCTCCTTCAGCGGTGCCATGATGGAGGAAAAAATTAAGGAATACCGCACCGGCTGCGACCGCTTTGCCTCTCTCACCGTAGAGGAGCTGAAGGCGCGGATTTGCGCCCGTATTCCCATCTCGGGCGACCCTGCCGCCTCCTCCGAGCTTGGCATTCTCACGCGCGCGATCCGCTCGGGTGGGCGCGGCATGAGCTTGCGGCAGATTTTTGACGCCATTCCTCATCTTTTGCGGCGCCTGTGCCCCTGTATGCTGATGAGCCCACTCTCCGTGGCACAGTATCTGGACCCCTCTCAGCCGCTGTTTGACCTGGTGATTTTTGACGAGGCATCCCAGATGCCGACCTGCGAGGCGGTGGGTGCCATTGCACGCGGCAAGAGTCTGATTGTCGTGGGTGACCCCAATCAGCTCCCCCCCACCTCCTTCTTTACCGCCACCCAATTTGACGAGGACAACTGTGACAAGGAGGACCTTGACAGCTTGCTTGACGACTGTCTTGCCCTTTCCATGCCGCAGCTTCACCTCCTCTGGCACTACCGCTCCCGTCACGAGAGCTTGATTGCCTTCTCCAACCGCCGCTATTACGACAACCGCCTGAACACCTTCCCCTCGCCCTCTGCCCCCCTCAGCCGCGTACGGCTGATTTCGGTGGACGGCATTTACGACCGTGGGCGCACGCGCCAGAACCGCGTGGAGGCGGAGGCGGTGGTGAGTGAAATCATTCGCCGACTGACGGACCCCGAAACGGCGGGGCAATCCATCGGCGTCGTCACCTTCTCAAGTGTTCAGCAGCTTCTGATAGAGGACCTTCTGGAGGCGCGCCTTGCCCGCAACGAGGCGGCAGAGGAGGCGCTTGCAAGGCAGACGGAGCCCATCTTTGTCAAAAACCTTGAAAACGTACAGGGCGACGAGCGCGACGTCATTCTCTTTTCCGTTTGCTACGGCCCCGACCGCACAGGGCAGCTTTCCATGAATTTCGGTCCTCTCGGTCGCGCGGGCGGCTGGCGGCGGCTGAACGTTGCCGTTTCCCGTGCAAGAGAGGAAATGCTGGTCTTCTCCTCCATTCAGCCCGAGCAAATTGACCTGCGCCGCACCGAGGCGCAAGGGATTGCAGGACTCCGCGCGTTTCTGGAATACGCCCGTGACGGCATGGACGCCCTCACCACCCACGACAGCTACGAGGGGACGGAATACGGCCTCGGCGACTGCCTGGCTGAAATGCTCCGCACCAAGGGCTACGAGGCAGATACCCATATCGGCGCCTCCTCCTGTCAGATTGACGTTGCCGTGAAGGACCCCTATCACGAGGGAGAATATCTGCTTGGTATTCTTTGCGACAGCACCAAGGACACGGGCGGCACCAGCGCAAGGGACAGAAATATTCAGCAGGAGCGCGTTCTCTTTGCGCTCGGCTGGCGCCTGCACCACCTTTGGAGCGTGGATTTCTGGGATGCCCCCGACAGAGAGTTTGATAAAATCGTCAAGCTGCTCACCTCCCTGAAGCGTGCGTCGCGCAAGCGCGCACAGGAGGAAACGAAAAAGCAGGGTCCCACGGACGCGCCCACCGAGCAAACGCCCGCAAAGCGCCACCGCTCGGGCTACGAACGGTGCATTTATACCGAATGCGCCCCCGTTTCCCCCTCTAAATCCAAGCAAACGGCACAGGCGTTCCTTTCTCCCGACAACCGCAAAATGATTGATGCACAGCTGACCGAGCTTCTTGCAGCCGAGGCGCCGATTTCCTACGAAACGCTGCGCCGCCGCATCCTGGGCGCCTGGGGGCTTCGTCCCACGCCCAAGCTGGACACCCACCTGACGTCCCTGCTCTCTGAAAAGCGGTGCGTTTCCGTGCCTGACGGGGAGAGCGTGTTCTATTGGCTGCCCTCGCAGGTACCCGAGGAGTGGCGTCTGCTTCGCCTCCCCTCCTCGCCTGAGCGGCGCCGTGCGCCCGCGGATATTCCGCGCGAGGAGATTGCCGTTGCACTTGCGACCGTTGTGGACGAGCAGCTTTCCCTTTCACAGGAGGACGCCTTCCTTGCCGTCGGCCGCCTGCTTGGCTATTCCCGTCCCACCGCCAAGCTCACCCCGCGCCTTGAGGCAGGGCTTGCCTGTGCTATTGCACGCCGTCTGGTGCTTGCGGACGGCAACCGTCTGATTTCCCCCCATGCTACCTGATAAGGAGGTGCTCCTTTGAAAATTTTACACACAGCCGATTTGCATTTAGACTCCGTCATGGAGGCAAATCTTGACCCCTCCGTTGCCACCCAGCGGCGCAAGGAACTACTCCTGACCTTTGGCAGAATGGTGGATTACGCCGCCAAGGTCGGGGTGCGGGTATTTCTCATTTGCGGTGACCTCTTTGACACCGCACACCCCTCCCCCGACGCCGAGGGGTACGTGATGAGCCAGATTGCCGCCCATCCCGAAATTGACTTCCTGTGCCTGTGGGGCAACCACAACGAGGGGTACACCCCCACCCACGCCCCTGCCAATCTCAGGACGTTCCCCCAGAAGGGGTACGCCCACTATCGCTACGGCGACGTGGTGATTACGGGCAGCGAAAGCAACTCCTCCTACCACGAGCTGCGCCTTGAGGAAAAGGATATCAATATCCTCGCCCTGCACGGACAGCTTTCGGATTCCATCACCGACCTTGCGGTGATTAATCTCAAGTTCTACCGCAATCTGCATATTGACTACCTCGCCCTGGGGCATTACCACCGCCAGCGCAAGGAGCCGCTTGACGACCGCGGTGTCTGGGCGTACTGCGGCACCCCCGAGGGGCGCGGCTTTGACGAGGCGGGAGAAAAGGGCTTTATGCTCCTGGACACGGACGGCGGACGTCTTTCCTCCGTTTTCGTTCCCTTTGCCAAGCGCACGGTGCATCTCGTCACCGTGGATATCAGCCGCCTGTTCAACCAGCGCGATATTGAAAAGGTGGTGGGGGAGGCGGTTGCCGCGATTCCTCAGTCCGACCTGGTACGGGTGGTGCTGCGCGGCATTTACGAAACGGAAATGCACAAGGATATCGAGCAGCTGACCTCTCTGTTTGAGGACCGCTTCTTCCATTTCTCGGTCGTGGACGAGTCCAACATTTCTCTCCGCCCCGACTCCTATGAGCATGACGTTTCCCTCAAAGGTGAATTTGTACGCACCGTCCTCGCCTGCGGTCTTTCGCGCGAGGATACGGAGCGCATTATCCGTTGCGGCATTCAGGCGCTGAACGGCGAGGAGGTGGACGAATGAAGCTGATTGAATGCTACGTTGAAAACTTCGGCAAGCTCTCCCGCTACGCCCATCGGTTTGAGGGGGGTATGAATACCCTGCTTCAGGACAACGGCTGGGGAAAAACCACCTTTGCCTCCTTTATCAAGGCGATGCTGTACGGGCTTTCCACAAGCCGCTCACAGGACCTGACCCTCAACGAAAGAAGCCGCCTCAACCCCTGGCAGGGCGGCACCTGGGGCGGCACCCTGACCTTTACGGACGGTGAGGGGACCTACCGCATTGAGCGCACCTTCGGCACCAAGGAGTCTCAGGACACCTTCCACCTTTTTGACGCCCTGACGGGGCTTCCCTCCGACAAATATTCCTCCAACCTCGGCGAGGAGCTGTTCGGCATTGATGCCGCGGGCTACGAGCGCTCCACCTTTATCAGCGAACGCATCACCACCCCGGGCGGCGACAAAGATTACACGGGGATTCAGGCAAAGCTCGTGGACCTCGGTGACCTTGCCGATTATGAAATTGCCGTCAAGCAGCTCAACCGCCGCCGCCAGCACTACTACCTGCAAAGCGGAAACGGCGCGATTACCGAGGTGGAGCAGAAGCTTTCCCTGAAGCGCCGCGAGCACACCGAATGCGAGGAGGCGCTGAGAAAAACCAACGAGCTAAACCGCACCGCACACGCGCTGGACAGCAAGCGGCAGGAGCTGGAGGCAACCGCCCTGCGCCTGGAGCGCGAGGCAGAGGCGTCCGTCACCCTGCGCGAAACGCGCGCGCTGGAGGCGCACAAGGAGGCGCTTGAGGAAAACTGCCGAAAGGCACGTGAGCAGGTTTCCTCCTGCCGTGCCTATCTTTCGGGTATGACCCCCTCCGTGCGCGAGGTGGAGGAGCAAATGCGCGTATGGCGCTATTTGCAGGAGGAAAAGCGCGAGGACGTCTGCGCGAAGCCGCTGTCCCTTATTTTCCCCGTTTTGTGTACTGTTTTTGGGCTCCTCCTTGTGGTGCTTGGCATTGTTTTCGCGACAAGCATGCCTGTCGCACCCCTGCTGCTCGTACCGCTCGGTGCCCTTTTGTTCGGCGCCGCCGTCATACTTTCCTTTATGCGGACGCGCGCCCTGCAAACCATGAAATCACAGCAGGCACGCCGTGCAGAATACGAGCGCCACGAGCGCGAGCTGAACGGATTCTTAGAGGACTATCCCATCGTGCGTGCAGACGATACCCTTGCCGACCGAGGTGAAATGCTCTGGGCAATCCGCACCAAGCTGGACGACCTCCGCCGGGCGCAGGAGCACGAGCAGGAGGCAAACGCCGCCCTTGCCGCATTCCGCACGTCACACCCTGCCCTGTTTGGCGCCGCCCCGCAGCCCGAGGACGAGGAGGGCGCAAGACGCGCCGAAATCCTTGTGGGCGTGAGAGGGGAAATTGAGCAAATCCGCCAGCAGAGAATGGCGTGCGAGCGCGATATTGCCCGTTATGCCGCTGCCGCAGGCAACTACTCCGCCTGCCAGCAGGAGATTGCGTCGCTTGAAGGAAAGCTTGCCACCTATAAGAAAAGCTTGTACATTATTCAGACCACGCAGCAGCTTCTCACGAATGCGAAAACCAACCTCACCACCCGTTACCTGACAGATATACAGTCGCATTTCCGTCACTACATGCAGCTGCTGACCGTGGAGGACAAGGGGACCATCTTCTCCGACGAATATGAAACGGAGGCGTTTACCGTCACCGCAGATTTCCAGGTGAACATTACCAAGTTCGGCGTCACCCGTCCTGCCACCTACCTCAGCCGCGGCGGACGCGACCTCGTAGCACTTTGCCTGCGGTTTTCTATCTGCGACGCCCTGTTCCGCGACCGCAAGCCCCCTCTGATTCTGGACGACCCCTTTATCAATCTGGACGACGACAAAACCGCCGCCGCCATGCGCCTGCTCGGCGAGATTGCAAAGGAGCGCCAGATTCTCTATATCTGCTGTCACTCCAGCAGAATGTAATTCTCCGAGCAAGCAAAGAGGAGCCGAACACTCGGCTCCTCTTTGCTATTTTGTTTTTTCTTTTCAGTCCGCCTTTGCGTCGCAGTAAATGCAACGGTAGGTCCGCTTCTCGGGGTCTGCCAGGCGGAAAATGTGGTGAATATCCTGCTCCGTCGTGGTGATGCAACGGGGGTTTTTACAACGCAACAGGTCTGTGATGCGGGTGGGCAGGTCAATGTGGCGCTTGTCCACCAGCTTGCCGTCACGGATGAAGTTGACGGTAACGTTGGGGCTGAAATAGCCGAGAATATCCAGGTCAATATCCAGCTCGCCGTCCACCTTGATGATATCCTTGTGCCCCAGCTTCTTGCTGGGCACGTTGCGAAGAAGGGCAACGGGACAGGAAAGCTTGTCCATACCGAGCATCTGATAAATCTGCATACCGCAGCCGGCTTCAATATGGTCAATCACGATTCCGTTTTTGATTGCATCAATTTTCATCTTCCACCTCCAAGAGCTTCATAATCAGCGCCATGCGGATAAACTTACCGAACCTTGCCTGCTCAAAGTAGCAGGCGCGGGGGTCGGAATCCACGGCGGTGGAAATCTCATTGACACGGGGGAGCGGATGCATGATGCAGAGGTCCTGCTTGGCGTTTTTGAGCTTATCGGGCGTGAGAATATAGGTGTCACGCAGACGGAGATATTCCTCCTCGCTGAAGAAGCGCTCTCTCTGCACGCGGGTCATATAGAGGATATCCAGCTCGGGCATGACGTCCTCGAGGGTCCTTGACTGCGTATAAGGAATGCCGCGCGCCTTGATATGCTCTGCCTTGACGTAGCTCGGCACCTTGAGCTCCTCGGGGGAAATCAGGACGAAGCGAATGCCCTCGTAACGGGACATTGCCGCAATCAGAGAATGCACCGTGCGCCCGAACTTAAGGTCGCCGCACAGACCGATTGTCAGGTTGTCAAGACGTCCCTTAATCTGGCTGATGGTGAGCAGGTCCGTCAACGTCTGGGTGGGGTGATTGTGGCCGCCGTCCCCTGCGTTGATAATCGGCACGGTGGAGTTCATGGACGCCACGAGGGGCGCGCCCTCCTTGGGGTGGCGCATGGCGATGATATCGGAATATCCGCCCACCACTCTCACGGTGTCGGCAACGCTCTCACCCTTTGCGGCGGAGGAGGAGTTTGCCTCGCTGAAGCCAAGCACGCTCCCGCCCAGCTCAATCATAGCCGCCTCAAAGCTGAGGCGCGTACGGGTGGACGGCTCGAAAAACAGGGTTGCGAGGGTCTTGTATTTACACGCCTCGCGGTATTTCATCGGGTTCTTGATAATACGGGCCGCCGTGGAAATAAGCTCGTCAATTTCCTCGGTGGAAAGCTCCATGATATCAATCAGATGTCGCATATTATGCTCCTATCCAGCTTTCGTCTTGGGGATTGTTGCGGAATGCAATCAGGCGAGAAATATCCTCGCTCTTAATATATCCTTCCCTGGCTGCTACCTCTGCAATACAGTCAAAATTCGTCAAGCTCACGTTTTTGACCCCTGCCGCGGCAAGGCGGTCAATTCCCTTCTGCATGCCGTAGGTGAAGATGGACACGATGCCCAGCACCTCAGCGCCTGCCTCACGCAGCACGTTGACAACCTCAATCACGCTTCCGCCCGTGGAAATCAGGTCCTCCACAACGACAACCTTCTGACCGGGGAGCAGCTTGCCCTCAATCTGATTCTGTCTGCCGTGGTCCTTGGCACCCGAGCGAACGTAGCCCATGGGAAGCCCCATCAGGTGTGCCGTAATGGCGGCGTGTGCAATGCCTGCCGTAGAGGTACCCATCAGCACCTCTGCCTCGGGATATTCGCGCTTGATCGTTTCTGCAAGCGCCGTCTCAACGTCCGTACGCACCTCGGGTGCGGTCAGGGTGAGGCGGTTGTCGCAATAAACGGGGCTCTTGATGCCGCTTGCCCAGGTAAAGGGCTGCTCGGGGCGGAAGAACACCGCCTTAATGGAAAGCAGGTCCTTGGCAATCAGCTCTTGAATGTTCGTCATATCTATCTCCTTACAGCTTTAATCAATGAATTCGCTCACACAGCGACGGTATGCCGCAACGGGGTCGGGGGCGGCGGTGATGGGTCTGCCTACCACAATGTAGTCAGAGCCGATTTCCTTGGCGCGCGCAGGGGTAGTCACGCGCACCTGGTCACCCACGTCGCCGTCTGCAAAGCGGATGCCGGGGGTGACGGTCACAAAATCCTTCCCACAGGCGCTGTGCACCTTCTCTGCCTCCAGGGGGGAGCAGACGACGCCGTCCAGCCCTGCCCTTGCCGCATTTTCTGCGTAGTGCATGACCACGCGGTCAATGGGTGCGTTAATCAGCAGCTCGTTCTGCATTCTTTCCTGGTCGGTGGAGGTCAGCTGAGTCACGGCAATCAGCATGGGACGGGTCCCGTCCTCACGGGTCAGCCCCTCAAGCGCCGCCTGCATCATAGCGGCGGTGCCTGCGGCGTGCAGATTGCACATATCCACGTCCAGGCGGGAAAGCACCGCCATGGATTTTCTCACGGTATTGGGAATATCGTGGAGCTTCAGGTCGAGGAAGATGCGGTGTCCGCGTGCCTTAATCTCGCGCACGATGGCAGGTCCCTCTGCATAATACAGCTCCATGCCGATTTTCACAAAGGGCTTTTCCTCCGTGAATTTGTCAAGGAAGCCGAACACCGCCTCCTTGCTGTCAAAGTCACATGCGATAATGACGTCCTTTCCCATCAGTGGGCACCTCCTATAATCTCACTCAAACGGCTGATGCCGTATTTTTTCATTTCAGCGGGCAAATCCCGCACAATATCGCGGCAGGCGTAGGGATTGACGAGGTTTGCGGCACCCACCTCAACGGCAGTGGCGCCTGCCATCATCAGCTCCAGCACGTCGCGCGCGCTGGAAACGCCGCCCATACCGATAATCGGAATCTTCACCGCCTCGTATACCTGGTAAATCATTCTCACCGCCACGGGGAGAATGGCAGGTCCCGAGAAGCCGCCCGTTTTGTTGGCAAGAATGGGCTTTCTTTTGTTCAGGTCCAGGCGCATTCCAAGCAGGGTGTTAATCATGGAAATGCCGTCCGCACCCGCCTCCTCGCACGCCTTGGCAACGGACACGATATCCGTCACGTTGGGGCTGAGCTTGATATACACGGGCTTGGTGGTGACTGCCTTCACGGCACGGGTCACCGCCGCCGCCGAGGCAGGGTCGGTGCCAAACGCCATACCGCCCCCATGCACGTTGGGACAGCTGATATTCACCTCAAAAATGCCCACCTGCTCCTCACCGTCCAGCGCCTCGCAAACCGCGACGTAATCCTCGATAGAAAAGCCGCTGACGTTTGCGACGACCTTTTTGGAAAAGCATTTTGCCAGACGGGGAAGCTCCACCGTCTTTACCTGCTCTGCACCGGGATTTTGCAGTCCCACGGCATTGAGCATTCCAGATGCACATTCTGCGATACGGGGGGTGGGGTTGCCGAAGCGACCCTCGATCGTCGTGCCCTTAATGGAGAGAGAGCCAAGACAGTTGATATCGTACAGGTCGGCAAACTCGTAGCCGTAGCCGAAGGTGCCGCTCGCGGGAATGACGGGATTATCCAGCACCCAATCTCCCAGCTTGACAGAGGTATCTACCATATGATTTCCTCCTTCACAAGAACGGGTCCCTCCTTGCAGATGCGTTTGTTGCCGTACTTGGTCTTGCAGGAGCAGCCCATGCAGGCGCCGAAGCCACAGCCCATGCGCTCCTCAAAGCTGAACTGCCCGCCGCTCGTGGCGGTGTTGTATACGGCACGGAGCATGGGCTCGGGGCCGCAGGTATAGACGTAGGAATACGCGCCGTCCATGGCGGCGGTCACGAAGCCCTTGACACCCTGACTACCGTCCACGGTCGTGACGGTGACGGGCACGCCAAGCGCGAGGAACTCCGCCTCGCCGAATACCTCGGCGGCGGTGTTGAAGCCCAGAATGACACGGGGGTGCTTGCCCTCGGCAAGAAGCTCCTTGCACAAAAGATACAGCGGCGGCACACCGACCCCTCCGCCAATCAGGAGGGGGGCGTCGCCCGACACGGAGGTGTCATAGCCGTTGCCAAGCCCCGTCAGGACGTCCAGCTCGGCGCCGGGTGCCATACGCGCCATACGGGCGGTGCCCTCCCCTACCACCTTATAGATGAGGGTGAGGACATTTCCCTCTCGGTCATTGACGGAGATCGGGCGGCGCAGGTACAGCCCGTCAAGCTGTACGTTGACGAACTGCCCCGAGGAGGTAATATGCGTGGTGTCCCCCTCCAGACGCATCCGATAAACCGTTTCGGTCAGGGGGGTATTTTCCAGCACGCGGAAGATACTTTGCTTCATAGGTGCTCCTTAGGCATCAATGGTGGAAATGCAGAGGGTGGTTTCCTCCAGCACGTCAAGCAGCACGCGCACGGTATCAAGGGAGGTAAACATGGTCACGTTGTTTTCGGTGGCGTGCTTGCGGATTTCAAAGCCGTCGCTGGAGTGGGTGCCCGTGCCGACGTTGCCCGTGTTAATCACGTAGGCAATGTAGCCCTGGCGGATGCATTCCTGAATTTCGTTGCTTCCCTCGCTGATTTTGCCCACGCGGTGGGTGCGGATGCCGTTTTCCTTGAGATATTTTGCCGTACCCTCGGTTGCCATAATGTTGAAGCCGAGGTTATAGAAGCGACGGATGAGGGGCAGCGCCTCCTCCTTGTCCTTATCTGCAATCGTGGCAAAGACGGTGCCGTAATTCTGCAGATGCATGCCCGACGCCTGAAGCGCCTTGTACAGGGCGCGGTTGAGCTTATCGTCGTAGCCGATTGCCTCGCCCGTGGACTTCATCTCGGGGGACAGGTAGGCGTCCAGTCCGCGGAGCTTGTTGAAGGAGACCACGGGCACCTTCACGTACCAGCGCTTCTTCTCCTCGGGGTAGATGTCAAACAGGCCCTGCTCCTTGAGCGTCTTGCCCATGATCACCTCGGTGGCGATGTCGGCAAGGCTGTAGCCCGTGGACTTGGAGAGGAAGGGAACGGTGCGGGAGGATCTGGGGTTG
>JAFQJX010000219.1 GCA_017397205.1 Clostridia bacterium
CTTTCATCGGTATGTCACCGCCGTGGGCGGTATCTCCTTTCGTATCTTTGCCAGGGTCAGGAACGGTGCGTGGGCATTTCCCCGCAATCCGTCACATTATTATAGCACTATATGAACATATTGTCAACCACCCGCGCATCGCGCGCGGTTTTGCCTGCATTTCTTGCGTGCCTGAGCGCCCGCGCGGCGCGCGGAAGCGCCTGTCTCCCCCTGCCTGTATATAGACAATCCGCCGCTCCCCCGTTTTATCGCAAACGAAAAAGGGGCTTGTGTCAAAGGACACAAAACCCCTTGCTTTGATTGGCTTTGCCGCGGCACGGCGCCCGTCTGCTTTTTGCCTTATGCGTGCAGGACTCTGACGCGGATGATGTTCTCCAGAGCAGACAGCTGCTCCACCACGTCGTCGCTGGGCAGACGCTCCACGTCCAGAATGGTGTAGGCGTAGTCCTTGCGGGACTTGTTCACCAGGGTTTCAATATTGACGCCGCGAGAGGACACGAAGCCGCTCAGCGCGCTCAGAATGTTCGGAACGTTTTTGTGAAGCACGCAGATACGGCAGGGAGAGGTACGGGGGGCGCTGACGTCGGGATAGTTGACGGAGTGCGTGATGTTGCCGTTTTCCAAGTAATCGGCAAGCTCGTCTGCCGCCATCACCGCACAGTTGTCCTCGCTCTCGGGGGTAGAGGCGCCCAGGTGAGGAATGGCTACCACGCCGGGCACGCCCAGCATCTCCTCGGTGGGGAAGTCCACCACGTAGGCGGCAACCTTACCGCTCTCAAGCGCGGCAAGCATATCCGCGCTGTTGACCAGCCCGTCGCGGGAGAAGTTCAGCACGCGCACGCCGTCCTTCATTGCAGAGAAGGCGGCAGCGTTCAGCATCCCCTTGGTGCTGTCCAGGAGCGGCACGTGAACGGTCACGTAATCACACGTCTCGTAAATCTCCTTGGGATCCGTCACGTGAATGACGGCGGGAGACAAGCTCCATGCGGCACCGACCGACAGATAGGGGTCGTAGCCGTACACCTTCATGCCCAGCGCGAGCGCGGCGTTTGCCACGAGCGCACCGATGGCACCCAGGCCGATCACGCCCAGCTTCTTGCCCTTAATTTCAGGACCGGCGAACTGACCCTTGCCCTTTTCCACGAGCTTGCCAACGCCCTCCTGACCCTTCAGGGTGGCTGCCCATTGAACGCCCTCCACTACCTTGCGGGAGGCAAGGAACAGCCCTGCCAGCACCAGCTCCTTGACGGCGTTTGCGTTGGCACCGGGAGTATTGAATACCACGATTCCCTCCTCGCTGCATCTGTCAACGGGAATGTTGTTCACGCCGGCACCCGCACGGGCGATTGCGAGCAGCGTTTCGGGCATAGAAAGGTCGTGCATTGCGGCAGAGCGGACCATCACGCCGCTCGCACCCTCCAGCTCCTCACCCACGGTGTAGCCCTCAGCAAAGCGGACAAGTCCGCAGGGGGCAATTTTGTTCATGGTACAAATCTTCATCTCTGTCTCTCCGTCCTAAAAAATCAAAAGCATCTGCGGGGTGCCGTTGCACCCCGCTCACTTGACAGTATTCTATCACAAACGGTTGGCTACGCCAAGTGTTTTTTTATTTTTTGTCACTTTGCCCATTTTTCGCCTTTTGGAGGGCTTGTTTTTGGTGTCTGCGACGGCGGAGTGCCTCCACGGGGCTCGTCTCCTCGCCCTCCGCCCGCTCCTCCGTGACGTAAAGGACGGGCTCCATGCTGTGCAGCACCCTGGGCCAGAGCAGCTGTCCTGCAAGGAGGCGCCGCGCCACGCCTGCCGTTTTTTCGGTAATCGCGCCGTTCGCGGTGATGCAATCCAGCACGGAATCCAGAAGCTCCACCCCGGGGCTTTCCGTCAGGGCAAGCGCGTGATTTTTTCCCTGCCCGAGATGCAGCTTGATGCGACGGGTGTTGGGAAGCTCGGGGAAAATCACGTCAATTTTCAGGAGGGGCTCCCCGTCCTCGTTTTCCACAAAGGAAAGGAGCGTTCCCGCAAGATATTTTTCCCCCTTGTAGGTCAGCTCCGTATAACGGAAGCTGCCAAAGCCGCCCTCCAGCACGCGCTCCTCCTCGCCCTCGGTCAGATGCACGTAAAAGCGACCGTCCACCTGCGAAAAGGACAGCTTGGTAATGCCGGGAGAGTGATTGTTCTGCATCAGGCGCAGGGCAAAGGGCAGCAGCCCCACGTTGTTTTTCTCCACCTCGTATACGGCACCCAGCACCTGCTCCGCCTCGCGCGGAACGGAGAGCCGCCGCGGGCGGCTGAAGCAGTCCTCGTGCCTGCCACTTTGAGGCAGGCGCCACCTTGCCGCGAAGAAGTTCTGCTCTGCGCGGCGGAGCGAGGCGGTGGCAAGGAGGTTGACGCCGAGCGACCCCTTGGCGGGGGTGTAATCCGCGCCGAAATAGGCGGCAATCAGGCGGAGGTTGTTTGACTGCTGAAAAAACTCGTCGTTGCCCGCCGTGCAGACAATCACCGTTTCGGTTTTGGGATTGACCCACACGTTCTGCCCGAGCATGCCGTTGAGCAGGTAGGCAGAGCCGTCGCGGGCGCTCCATAGATGATAGCCGTAATCGTAGTCGCCGTAGGCGGTGCTGGTCGGCACCGCGCGCGCCGTCGCCTCGGCAAGATAGCCCTCGGAAATCAGCTGCTTTCCCTGCCACCTGCCGCCCTGCAAGGTCAGACGTCCCAGTTTTGCCATATCCAGGGGGGTGAGGTACATTCCCCAGCCGCCCTTGACGGTCCCCTGCGGGCTCTTTTCCATGTAATAATTGTGAATACCCATCGGTCGGAACAGGTGCGCATCCAGAAACTCGTCCAGCCCCTGTCCGCTTACCCGTTCAATGATGCAGGCAAGCACGTAGGTGTTGATGCTGTTGTAGAAAAACCGCTTGCCCGGCTCGTAGGCGGGCGTGCAGGAAAGAAACGCCCGTTTCCAATCCGCAAGCGTCACGATTGCCGCCTCGCCCACGTCCGTCACCCCCGCCGTCATGGTGAGCAGGTGCCGCACGGTGATGCGCCTGGTCCGTGCGGAAACGCCCTTTGGCAGGTCGTCTGCAAGAAGGTCGCATACGCGCGCATCCAGCGAAATTTGCCCGCGGTCCAAAAGAATCGCAAGGGCAAAGGAGGTCACCGTCTTTGCCATGGAATGCGTCAAGCTCCACACGCGGGGGCTGTACCCGGGGGCAGAGGCGGCGCAAATCAGCTTGTCCTTGCGATAAATCAGCAGATTGTGCACGTGGCTGTATCGGTCCTGCTCCAGGGCGTGCAGAAACCTCTCAATATGTTGAGAGCTTATTCCCACGCTTTCGGGCGCATACAAACGGGGCATGGGGTCGGGGGTGCGGGTTGCCATGCTCTCGGTCTTCTGCGGATAATAGGGAATCTGCTCAGGGGCGGTCGCGCCCTTGACGCAAAGCTTATAGAGATAATCCGCGCCGCGGCGGGCAAGGGTCAGATTCACGTCCGTCACCTCTCTTTCACCTAAATTGTACCATATTTTTCCCCCCAAAGCAACCAAAGTGACAGCACAAGGTGTAAACAATCCAAGAATTTTTTCGCCCCTTGCCCCGTGTCGCCGCGTGACCGCCCCTCCCGCGGGCGCATATACTGAAGCAAAAGGAGAGTGCCATGAAGCAATATCTATGTGAAAACCTGTTTGATTTGCGCCACACCCTCGCACGGGATGCCATACGGGGAGAATACGCCTGGGAGGTGCCCGGTATGCTGGGGGATATCGTGCTGGCGCTGGGGCAGACGCTGGACCCCTCGGAATGGGAAAATCCGCAGGCGGGAGTCTGGATTTCCCGCACCGCCTCGCTGGAGGAGGGTGCCACGGTCAGGGGTCCCGCCATCATCGGCCCCGATACCGAGGTCCGCGCGGGGGCGTATTTGCGCGGCGGCGTGCTGATTGGGCGCGGCTGCGTCGTGGGGCACGCCACGGAGATAAAGAACTCCCTGCTTTTTGACGGAGCCAAGGCGCCGCATTTCAATTACGTCGGGGACTCCGTGCTTGGCTGGGGCGCGCATATCGGCGCGGGAACGATTCTCTCCAACGTCCGCTGTGACAGAGAGAAAATCGTCATTCGTACCGACCCGCCCGTTTCCACGCTGCTGCGGAAACTGGGCGCCGTTTTAGGGGACGGCTGCGAGGTGGGCTGCGGCTGCGTGCTCAACCCGGGCACCCTGCTCGGCCCCGGCTGTACGGTGATGCCCCTGTCCTCCGTCAGGGGTGTCTTTCGTGGCGGCAGCCGCATCGCCACGCGGCGCGGATAACCGATGGGACGGTACTTTGGAACGGACGGCGTGCGCGGTGAGGCGGGCGTGCGCCTGACGGGGGAGCTTGCCTATCGGCTGGGGCGGTTTTTCGGCGGCTACTGTGCGCGCCGCGCCGCCTACGAGGACAAACGCGCACGGATTCTCGTGGGAAAGGACACGCGCCTGTCCTCCTACGTGCTGGAATACGCCCTGTCTGCGGGGATTGCCGCATCGGGCGCAGACGCCTGCCTCTTGCACGTCACGACCACGCCCTCTCTCTCCTACCTTGCGGGAACGGGGGACTATGCGGGCGGCGTCATGATTTCCGCAAGTCACAACCCCTACCCCGACAACGGCATCAAGCTTTTTGACGCCTCGGGAGAAAAGCTCTCTGAGTCGCTGGAGGCGGAGGCGGAGGCATATCTTGACGGAGAGGAGCCGCAATTTCCGCATCAAACAGGGGACCGCCTTGGGAAAATCATGGATGCGGGCGGAAAGCGGCAGGCGTACCTATCGCACCTGCTCGCGTGTGTCGGAGGGCTGGACCTCTCGGGCAGAAAAATTGCCCTTGACTGCGCCAACGGCTCCACCTGGCGCTTTGCCCCTGCTCTCTTTCGCTCCCTCGGTGCCGCCGTCACCGTTCTCGGCGACTCCCCCACGGGCACCAACATTAATCTGGCGTGCGGCTCCACCCACCCCGACGCCCTTTGCCGTGCCGTCCTGCGCGAGGAGTGCGACGTGGGCTTTGCCTTTGACGGCGACGGCGACCGCTGTATCGCCGTGGACGGCGAGGGTCGGGTGGTGGACGGAGACGGCATGCTCTATCTCTCTGCCTGCCGCATGAAGGCGCGCGGCGAGCTTGGCTCGGACGGCGTTGTCGGCACCCACATGACCAACGGCGGGCTGGAGGCGGCGCTTGCGCGGCAGGGGATTGTGCTGACCCGTACCGACGTCGGGGACCGCTATGTTCACGAAAGAATGAAGGAGGGCGGCTACTGCCTGGGCGGAGAGCCGTCGGGGCATCTCATTTTCTCCCGTCATGCAAGCACGGGGGACGGAATGCTGACCGCGCTTCTGGTGTGCGAGGCAATCGCACAGGAGGGGCTACCCCTTTCCCGTCTGGTGGCGGGCTACCGCCCCCGTCCTCAGCTGACCCGCAGTCTGCGCCTTGCTTCCCCTGCCGGGATTCTCAGTCACCCACGGGCAAGAGAGGCGCTTGCAAGGGAGGGTGATACCCTCGCCGCGACGGGTGGGCGGCTCCTGGTACGCCCAAGCGGAACGGAGCCCCTGCTCCGCATCATGTGCGAGGGGGAGGACAGCCGTCAGCTCGTGCAGGTGGCAGACGCCCTGCAGGAGGTATTTCTGGAAATTGCCAAGGAGGAGCCGTAAATGTGCGGAATTGTCGGTTATACAGGACGGGGGCAGGCGGCGCCTCGCCTGCTCGCGGGGCTTTCGCGCCTTGCCTATCGCGGCTATGACTCCGCAGGGCTTGCGCTGTGCGGCGAGGAGGGGCTTTTCACCCTGCGTGCCGAGGGCAAGCTGGAGGCGCTGTGCAACCGCGTTGGCGACCCGAATACCCTCCCTCAATCCGTTGGAATTGCCCACACGCGCTGGGCAACGCACGGTGCCCCCACCGAGCAGAACGCGCACCCGCACACCGCCTTTGCAGGGGACGTCGCGGTGGTGCACAACGGCATCATTGAAAATCACCGCGCCCTGCGCGCGGAGCTGGAGTGCCGCGGAATTTGCTTCTCCTCTGACACGGACACCGAGGTGGTCCCCCACCTGCTCTCCCTCGCCCTTGCCGCCCACCGCGACCCCCTCGCCGCCATTCTGGAGGTCACGCGGCGCCTTGAGGGTGCCTACGCGCTCGCCATTCTCTTCCGTGCCTATCCCCATCAAATCTGGGCGGTGCGCCGACAAAGCCCCCTGGCGGTGGCGGTGGGGGAGGACGGCTGCTACCTTGCCTCCGATATGCCTGCCCTTGCAGGGCTTTGCTCCTCCGTCATGTTTCCTGCAGAGGGAGATATTGTCTGCCTGACCCCGACGGGGCTTTCCCTCTTTGACAGAGAGGGCGCCCCCGTCACGCGCCCCTCTCTCCCCGTGCCCGCAACGGCACAGGAGGTGGAAAAGGGGGAATGGTCCACCTTTATGGAAAAGGAGCTGTGCGAGGCGCCGCTCGGTGTGGCACGCACAACCGACGCGCTTCTGCGCAAGGACCTGCCGTCCCTGCGCCTTGGGGCTGTACGGGAGCTTTGCTTTCTTGGGTGTGGCTCTGCCTGGCACGTCGGGGTGCTTGGAAAATACCTGTTTGAGGAGCACCTGGGGCTGCCCGTGCAGGTAGAGCCCGCCTCCGAGATGCGCTATCGCCGCGTGCCGCTTTCCGCGCATGCTCTTGGGGTTGCGATTTCTCAATCGGGAGAAACGGCAGATACCCTTGCGGCGGCGCGAAAGCTGAAGGAGCTGGGGCTTCCCTTGCTTGGAATTGTCAACGTGGACGGCTCCGCCCTGACGCGCGAGTCCGATGCCCTCCTCCCCACCCTCGCAGGTCCCGAGCTGGCGGTTGCCACCACCAAGGCGTACTGTGCCCAGGTTGCGGCACTGCTCGTCCTGCTTGCAAAAACGGCACAGGCAAAGGGAGAGGAGGCGCTTGCAAAAGAGGTGCGCGCGGCACTCTCTACCCTGCCGAGGGAAATGGAGGAAACGCTTGCGCTCGCCCCCGAAATCCAAGCCCACGCGACGGAGCTTGCCGCCGCAACCCACGCCTTTTACCTCGGGCGCGGCACCGACTACGCCGCCGTCATGGAGGGGGCGCTCAAGCTCAAGGAAATCAGTTATATTCACGCGCAGGCATACCCCGCAGGGGAGCTCAAGCACGGCACCATCAGCTTGGTGGAGGAGGGCACCCCCGTCGTCGCCTGCCTGACCCAGCCCCGCCTGACAGGAAAAACCCTTTCGGGCGTGGAGGAGGTGCGAAGCCGCGGCGCCCGTCCCCTCCTGCTCGTCACGGGGGAAACGGAGGTGTCGCCGCAAACAGGCAAGGTGCTCCGTCTGCCCTCCTCCTCTCCCCTGACCGCGCCGTTGCTCGGCGCGCTCGCCATGGCGCGGCTTGCCCTGGACACCTGTCTTACCCGTGGCACAGACCCCGACCGACCGCGCAACCTCGCCAAGAGCGTGACCGTGGAATAAACAAAAAGAGCCGCCTGCCGTGCCTCAAGGAGGAGCCGTGCAAGCGGTTCTTTTCAAATAATATAAGCCGTTTGGGAGAAAAATCAAAGGAACTTCAGCCCAAGGAAATCCAGGCCAAGGAGGTCAATCAGCACCCCGAACGCAAGGGCGACGGCAACGAGAAGCCCCGTCAAGCCCAGGTTTTGCCGCCAGGAGCGGTTAGTGCGCCACAGCACCAGAAGCCCGACGCCCGCGCCGCTGAGCAGCCCTGCATACAGCGCGCCGAGAGAAACGGCTCCGCCGAGGTACAGCTCCGTCACCACCACCGAGGCGGCACAGTTGGGAATCAGCCCGACCAAGGCGCACAAAAGATAGACAACGGGTCCCTTGCCCGAAAGGAAGGCGGCAAGCGCCTCCTCGCCCACCGTGTGCATCAGCGTATTGAGCGCCAGCATACAAAGGAAGATGAACAGCCCGATTTTCACCGTATGATACAGGGCGGAAAGGAAAATCCCCCTGTCACAGCGGCAGCCCTCGCGCTCGCACATGCGGCTGATGCTGCGGTCCTCCTCGCCGTGGGAATGCCCGTGCCCGTGCTCGTGTGTATGCCCGTGCGCGTGCTCATGGTTGTGCCCGTGTTCGTGTGTATGCACATGTTCGTGCTCCTCACACGGGGTGCCGCCCTCGCCCACCGCAGGGGTGGGGCGCCCCTTGATGCGGCGCCAGACAAGCTCTACCGTCAGCCCGACAGCAATTCCAATCACCGCCTTGCCGCCGAGAATACGAAGCACGCTCCACCAGGCAAAGCCACCGTCTGCCCCGTGGGACAAAACGACGGGAAGCATCTCGTCCGAGGTGGAAAGAAAGACGGCAAGGAGGGTACCGGGGCCCACCACGCCACCTGCAAACAGCCCTGCCGCCGCCGCGGAAAAGCCGCATTGCGGAACGGCACCGAGCAGTCCCCCCGCAACGGGGGCGCCCCTGCCCGCCTTCTCCAGCGCATGGCGGGTGCGATCCTCCATTTTATGCTCAATCCACTCCATCACGAGATAGGAGAGAAAGAGAAATGGCAACAGTCGTGCTAGCTCAAGAAGCGTGTGCCCCAGAATATGCAAAAACTCTATCATGTGTGCTTCTCCTTTTGACAGGCGGCGCAGGTGCCGAACAGGAGCGTGGCGTCGCCGTCCAGGCGGAAGCGGTTGGACGCCTCAATCTGGCGGCAAAGGAACTCCGTCAGCGCCGCGGAAAGATGCAGCATCTCGCCGCACGCGGTGCATTTGAGATGCAGATGTCGGTGGCAGGCGCTGCCTCGCGTTGCCTGATAATAGACGGTCCTGCCCACCATAAAGCGGCGGACAACCCCTTCCTCGGTCAGCCGATTCATCAGACGGTAGACGGTGGAGGTCCCGATGGTTCCCTCTCCCGAAAGCGCCTGTACCAGCTCCCCAACCGTAAACTGCCTGTCAGGGTGCAGACGCAGGTATGCGGTCAGAAGCTCCTTTTGCTCCGTGCGGTATGCCATATGCCTCCTCCATTTTGAGAATTTTCTCAAATTACTGCCTTAGCATAGCACACATTCCGTCCTCTGTCAAGAGAAAACCGCTTTTTGCCGCTTCTTTCTTGACAAGAAAATATACCTATGGTATATTTGACTTAACAAAACGCAGAGGAGCCATTATGAATATCTTGATTTGTGACAGCTACGGGCATCTTTCCGAAAAGGCGGCAGAGATGATTGCCCGCCAGGTAAACACCAAGCCCGACTGTGTCCTGGGGCTTGCAACGGGGTCCACCCCCATCGGCACCTATGCCGCGCTGACAAAGCTGTACGAGGCAGGCAAGGTGGACTTTTCCCGCGTGACCTCCTACAACCTGGACGAATACTATCCCATGTCGCCCGAAAATCCGCAAAGCTACCGCTACTTTATGGAGGAGCAGCTGTTCCGCCATATCAATATCCGCCCCGAGGCAACCCACGTCCCGGACGGAGCGACGGACAACCCCTCCGCCACCTGCGCGGACTATGACAGGCAAATTGAGGCGGCAGGCGGCATTGACCTCCAGCTGCTGGGCATCGGGCAGAACGGGCATATCGGCTTCAATGAGCCGGGCGCCACGCTCCACGCCTCCACGCACCTCACCCCCCTGACGGAGGACACGATTGCCGCAAACGCGCGCTTCTTCTCCTCCCCCGAGGAGGTCCCCACCCATGCGATTTCCATGGGAATGGGCTCCATCCTGCGCGCGCGGAGCATTTTGCTGCTCATCAGCGGCAAGAACAAGCACGCGGCGCTCTCTCAGCTGCTCTCCGACAAGGTGGACCCGCTTTGTCCTGCCACCTTCCTGAAGCTGCACCCCTGTGTCACCGTCCTGTGTGACAGGGAGGCGTACGATGGCTGAGCGCGTCCTGAAAAACGCCCTGGTGGACGGCCGTCTGACGGACGTCACCGTCCGTGACGGCAAAATCGCGGCGATTGGCAAGACGGACGCGACGGGCTACGACTGCGAGGGGCTCAACCTGCGCCCCGGGCTGATTGATATTCACACCCACGGCTGTGGCGGCTGTGACACCATGGACGGCGACCTTGCTCCCCTGGCGCGTTTCCACTATGCGCACGGCACCACCTCGTTCCTCGCAACCACCATGACGGCGCCGCTTGACACGCTGGAGGCGCTTTGCAGGGTCCTGCCCGACCGCGCCGAGGGGGAGGCAAGCTGCCTTGGCTTTCATCTGGAGGGCCCCTTCCTTTCCCCCAAGGCAAAGGGGGCGCAGAACGAGCGCTATCTTGCCCTTCCCACCTCCACCGAGGGGATTGCAAACGTGAAAATGGTCACGGTTGCGCCTGAGCTTCCGGGCGCCCTGGAGTACATACGCACCTGTGGCGCCGCCGTGGCGCTGGGGCACACCGTCGCCGATTACGAAACCGCCCTGTCGGCGTTTCGGGCGGGGGCAAAATGCCTGACCCATACCTGCAACGCCATGCCCCCTCTGCATCACCGCGAGCCAGGGGTCATCGGCGCCGCCGTGACGAGCGATGCCTACGCGCAGGTCATCTGCGACGGTATCCATATTCACCCCGCCATGATACAGGTTTTGTGGCGCACCTTCGGCACAAGCCGTATGATTCTGATAAGCGACTCCATGTCCGCAACGGGAATGCCCGACGGCACCTATGACCTCGGCGGGCAGGAAATCACCGTCCGTGACGGAATTGCAAGAACGCAGGACGGCGCCCTTGCGGGCAGCACCTCCACCCTGTACGATTGCGTGAGACAGGCAATCCGCTTCGGCATTCCTGCGGAGGACGCCTTCCGCATGGCAAGCGCCACCCCCGCCGCCCTGCTTGGACTTAACAAGGGGCGCATCGAAGTCGGCTACGATGCCGAATTCATTCTCACCGACAGCGATGATCACTTGATGAAAACAATCATTCTTTAAAAGGTGCCTATTTATTTATGAAAAAGAAAAATCTCGCTCTCATGCTGGACTGCTCCCGTAATGCAGTTATGAAGCCCGCCGCAGTCAAGGAGCTCATTGATTACATGGAAAAGATGGGGTACAATATGCTCCAGCTTTACACCGAGGATACCTACGAAATCCCGGGCGAGCCCTACTTCGGCTATATGCGCGGCCGTTATTCTCAGGCGGAAATCCGTGACATAGACGCCTATGCCGCCGCCCATGGCGTTGAGCTGGTTCCCTGCATTCAAACGCTTGCCCATCTGGACGGCATCACCCGCTGGGGCCGCTTCCGTCCCATCACCGACCTCGGCAACATTCTGCTTGCAGATGAAGAAGGCACCTACGAGCTGATTGATAAAATGTTCGCCTCCCTTGCCGCAAGCTACACCTCCCGCAACGTACATATCGGTATGGACGAGGCGCACATGGTTGGTCTTGGCCAATATTTAAAAAAACACGGCTATCAGAACCGCACGGAAATTCTCATCCGTCACCTGAC
>JAFQJX010000026.1 GCA_017397205.1 Clostridia bacterium
ATCCATGGGGCTCACCATGACGGACGACCAGACCGCCCTGCGATGCAACGTCGTCACGCTGACGGACGAGGAGCCCTATGACGAAAAAACCATTCTGGACCACTCCGCAGGAGAAATTTCTACCGAGGAGGCAGACGCCCTCATCCGTGCGCTGGACGAGGCGCTTGGAACTGACGTGCGCCGCTTCTATACGGGCGTCAGCTACCGCCACTGTATTTTGTGGAGCGGCATTGCCGACACCTATCCCTTTGCCCGTCCCCACGATATTCTCGGGCGCAAAATCGGCGACTACCTCCCCAAAGGGGAGGACGGAAAGCCCTTTTACGAGCTGATGAAGGCAAGCTACGAGGTGCACCGCGACCATCCCGTCAACCGCGCACGCCGCGAAAGAGGTCAGCGCGTTGCCAACTCCATCTGGCTGTGGAGCCCGGGCAAAAAGCCCGCCCTGCCCTCCTTTTATGAAAAGTGGGGCGTCAAGGGTACCGTCATTTCCGCCGTTGACCTGATTAAGGGCATTGCCCTTTGTGCGGGAATGGAATCCATAGACGTCGCAGGTGCAACGGGCAACCTGCATACCAATTACCGTGGAAAGGCAGAGGCGGCAATCGACGCGTTCCGCCGCGGGCAGGACCTCGTCTACGTGCACGTTGAGGCGCCTGACGAATGCGGGCATCAGGGAGATGCCCCCGGCAAGGTGCTGTCAATTGAAAAAATTGATGCGGAAATTCTCGCCCCCCTCGTTGCCTATCTTGAAAGCACGAACGAGCCCTACCGCATTCTCTGCCTGCCCGACCATCCGACCACCATTGAAATCCGCACGCACAGCAGAGAAAGCGTCCCCTTTATGCTGTATGACAGCGAACAAGCATACGAGGGAGTCCGCTCTCTTGACGAGGAAAGCGCCGCAGGAAAGCAATACGAGATTGCGGACGGCACCCGTCTGATGGAGCTGCTCCTATCCTGACAGAAAGGAAACGCCTATGGCACACTTCTTCTTTGAGGAAGAGCCCGTGGAGGCACCTGCAAAGGAACAGCCCTCCCCCTCTCCTATCAGACCCGCGCTCAGCACCCTCTTTGAATACGTGGAGCTGTTCGCGATTACCGCCGTCGTGATTCTTCTGGTCACTCTGTTCTGCTTCCGCCACGCGGTCGTGGACGGTGACTCTATGAACGCCACCCTCTCCGACAAGGAGCACCTGCTTGTCTACGACCTGTTTTATTCCCCCAAGCAAGGCGATATTATCGTCTTTGAAAGCGAGGAGGAAACGGGGCTTGCAGAGCCGCTTGTGAAGCGGGTAATTGCCACAGAGGGGCAAACCGTCGCGGTATTCCGCGACCGCATTGAGGTGGACGGCAAGGCGCTTGACGAGCCGTACGCCTACCTCCTTGGCTCCAATTTCCATGATTATTTATCCTACGGACACGCCTACGGCGTTCCCTCAACCGTCTTGGACGGGGAGGAATGCTTTCTCTACCGCGTCGGTGAGGACGAGGTGTTCGTCATGGGTGACAATCGCTTCAATTCCTATGACGGACGCATGTTTGGACCCATCAGCGAGGACTGTGTCCTCGGCAAGGTGCTGCTTCGTATTCTCCCCCTGCGGGAATTCGGAGGTGTGTGATGGCAGCAAATCCTATTCAATGGTTCCCGGGTCATATGGCGAAAACCCGCCGTATGATTGCAGAATCTCTCTCGGACGTAGATATCGTGCTGGAGCTTCTGGATGCACGCATCCCTCACAGCTCCAAAAATCCTGAAATCAAGCGGCTGCTTGGCAGCAAGCCGACCGTCACCGTGCTGAATAAGGCGTCTCTTGCAGACAGGGAAACGTCTCTTGCCTGGCGTGAGTGGTACAAAAATCACGTCAACGCCTGTGTTATTCTGGACAGCGTCACAGGCGAGGGGGTTTCTGACCTACGCGCCGCCGTCAACACGGTGCTTGCCGAAAAAATTGCCCGCTACAAGGAAAAGGGCATGGAGGGCAGACGCCTCAGGGCAATGATTGTCGGGATTCCAAACGTTGGAAAATCCTCTCTCATCAACCGCCTTGCAGGCGGCAAAAGAGCCAAGGTGGAGGACCGTCCCGGTGTGACCGTCAACCGCCAATGGGTTTCCACGGATATCGGGCTTTCTCTTTTGGATATGCCCGGTGTGCTGTGGCCCAAGTTTGACGACAGCACGGTGGGAGAAAATCTCGCCATGACGGGGGCAATCCGCGACCAGATTTTAGACGTCGAGGAGATTGCCATGATTTTGTGCACCCGTCTGATGACTGTCGCCCCCGAGCTGTTTCTCTCGCGCTACAAGCTGACCGAGGAGGAGTGCGCCGACCGCGACGGCTATGACCTGCTTGAGGCAGTCGGGCGCAAGCGCGGCTTCCTTGTCAGCGGTGGCGAGGTGAATTTCCGCCGCACGGCAGAAATGCTGCTCGACGAATTCCGCGGCGCAAAAATCGGCCGTATTTCCCTTGAAAAGCCCCCGAAGGGAGAACTTTGATATGCCTGATTTCGCCTATGAAAAAGCGCTTCTTGAAAGCGGTATGAAGGTGGTCTGCGGTGTGGACGAGGCGGGGCGCGGTCCCCTCTCGGGTCCCGTTGTTGCCGCCGCCTGCGTCCTACCGATCGGCGTGGAAATCCCAGCCCTCAACGACTCCAAAAAGCTCACCCCGAAAAAACGGGACCTGCTCTTTGACGTCATCCGTGAGGTTGCGGTGGACTTTGCCATCGGGCAGGCAACGCCCGAGGAAATTGACCGTCTGAACATACTCAACGCTACCATGCTTGCCATGCGCCGCGCAATCGCGGGGCTGAAGACGCCGCCTGATTATGCCCTCGTGGACGGAAACTGCATCCGCGATTTTCCCGTCCCTGCCTCTGCGATCGTCAAGGGGGACAGCTTGTCTGCCTCCATTGCCGCCGCCAGCATTCTGGCAAAGGTCACGCGGGACCGCCTGTGCCTCGCCGACCACAGCGCCTACCCACAGTACGGCTTTGACAAGCATAAGGGCTACGGAACGGCAGAGCACATTGCCGCCCTGAAGCAATACGGCCCCAGCCCCATTCACCGAAAAACATTCTTAAAATTTCTCAGCGAGGAGGATGCCTGATGTCCCCCGCCAAGCGCGGCACGGGCACCGTCGCAGATTTTGGCGAGACGGCGGCAAGGGAGTACCTGGTACAGCACGGCTACCGCATCGTCGGACAAAACGTGCAAATCGGGCACGAGGAGCTTGACCTGATTTGCGAAACGCGCGAAACGCGCGCCTTCGTGGAGGTCAAAACGCGCACCATGCGCCCCGACGGTCCCCACCCCTGGGGCACGCCGAGCAACGCCGTCACAAAAAGCAAGCGGCGGCATCTGCTCTCCTGCGCCCGTCAGTACAACCTGACACACCCCACCAAGAAGCAAACCCGTATGGATATTGTAGAGGTGTACCTGGATCCGCGTGCGGACGGCGCGCTCGCGGTGCTGAAAATCCACCACATGGAGGACGCCTTCGGCGCATAACCTTTCCTTGAAAGGAGATGCCTATGCGCCTGTTGTTGACCCACGCCGATACCCCCTTCCGTATGCTGCGGGAGCACCTCGGCTTTTCCTCCCCTGAGCTTCAGCTTTCTCTCCCCGCCCTCTACTCCTATGAGCGGGTGCATCTCACGCTTTCCCTCTGGTGCGACTACCGACTGGACGGCGAGGCGGCGTGGCAGGAGATTCTTGCCATGCGGCGGGATG
>JAFQJX010000027.1 GCA_017397205.1 Clostridia bacterium
ACACCAATCGGCAGAGAAATCAAGTTCTCTGCCGAAGTTTTCATGCTTCCCAAGTCTCCGCTAAGAATGCAGAGAGAACGAGGTACGTTTCTTTTTTGTTTGATTCCTTTTTCTCTTTTTTGGCTCGTTTTGTGGCTCCTCCTTGATGGATTTGGGTCAAGGGGTGGGGGCTTTTGGGTGGTGCGCTGCGATATAGGAGAGGAGGGCGCGGGCAAAGGCACGGCCTAGGGAGACGAGGCGGGCGTCGGTGACGAGGTTGTCGGGCGTGCCGAAATAGGCGGTTTCCAGCGTGAAGGCGACGTCATTTTCGGGGCGCGCCGTCATAAAGGCGGCAAAGGTGGGGGCGCCTTTGTTCCATTCCGTCATAAAGGGGATATCGTTTTCGCTTTTATAATCCATACTTTCCTCGGTGACCTCTTGCGCAAGACAGGCGGAAAACGCACGGAGGCGCTCCTCCTTTTCAAAGGAGTTCTGCACGATAAAGACCGTATCGTTTCTGCCGCCCTTATGCCAGGGGGAATGAAAGTCAAAGCCAAAGTGACAGCCGTTTTCCTCGGCATATTTTCTGATTGCCTGCGTGGTGGGATAGAGGGGGGCGGCGTCGGCAGCGTAGTCGCGGTTGTGGTCATAGGGGGCGCGTCCCTTTCCCTGGTCACCGTCCACGACGCCGTCGTAGTCAACGAACGGCACGCACAGCACCCGCAACAACTTGTTCGCCTCGGGGGAGTCTGAAAGCTCGGAGAGCACTCCCTCCAGGACATAGTCGCCCGTTGATTCGCAGGCGTGGTGACGCGCGGTCAGAATCACCTGAAGCTCTCCCTCGCCGAAGGCGGTGCAGGGAACAGTACGCCCCTTTTTTGTCACGCACAGCGGCTCCACCTTGAGATTTTGCTTCTCGGCAAGCGCCAAAAAGCGGTCCGGGTGGTACAGGAGGTTATGGGCAAAATAGACGCTTGCCTCCCCCTCGCCAAAGGTGTACGTAAAGGAGTCCCCGTCGCAGGAGCCGAGCCAGTGCCAGGTGTGCGCATCGTGGCTGACGGCAGGGCCGTAGTAGCCGAGGCGGTTGGGGGAAAAATGAAAGGTGAGGGTCATGCCCTCGGCACCCTCCACGCAGAATGCCCAATAAAACCAATCCCCCTGCGTATCGCGCAGCTCGTTTTCAAGGTATATTTCGTTTCCTTGTTGCCGAAGCACACGGATGTTTCCACCCGTAAAGCTCTGATGGATTTTCATATAGAAAACACTCCTTCCAAGAGACGCTTGCCCGTGGGCAGGCGTTTGCTTTTTGATTGATTGTGTTACCGTGGCATTCGCATTTTGGGTCAGGTCGCTTTTTTATGACAGGGCGGCGCTTCCGCTCTTTCTGATTGCGTGCGAAAGGGAAAGGTAGGCACCCAGCAGCAGGACGAGGGTGACGGCGAGAAAGGGGGTGAATACCGACACGCCAAGCCAGCGGGCAAGGACACCGAAGACGGGGGGCGCGAGCAGAATTGCAACGTAGGCAGCCGTTACCTGCGAGGACATACACGCCTGGGAGCGCGCGGCACCGAACAGGGTGGGCGTCAGGTGCATCAGGTTTGGATACAGGGGACCGTTGCCGAAGCCGACGAGAAACAGCCCTATCCCTGTCAGGAGAATACTGTCGCCCGAGAGGAGCAGAAGCAGGGTGGCGCCGCCAAGGACCCCCAGCCCGATGCGCAGAATGCGACCGCTTGACAGACGGGGAGAAACCAAGCCCGAGAAAAACCGCCCGAGCGTCATACCTGCGTAATAGAGAAGCAGGAGGCGCGCTGCTATCTCCACGGAGATATGAAAATGCTCAACGAGGTAGGTGCTGCCCCAGACGTTGCAGACCATTTCCACCGTGACGGAAAGCAAAAAGAGAAGCCAGACGGAGGGGAGCCCCCTCTGCTTCAGGAGTTGACGGAGGGAAAGAATCTCGTTTTGCGGCTCCTCCCCGTCATTTTCCGAGGGGGAGTTCCGCTTGATTTTCGTCCAGAGGGGAAAGGAAAGGACGGTGACGAGGGCGATTACCCCTTGCAGAATGGCGATGGCGAGAAAGCTATGCCGCCAGGTGCCGCCACTACCGAGCACGAGAGAAAGCATCAGGGGACTGAGCGTGATGCCGATGCCGTAAAAGGAGTGCAGAAAGCTCATTTGCCGTGCGCTGAAATGCAGCGCCACGTAGTTGTTGAGCGCCGCGTCCACCGCGCCTGCACCAAAGCCGAGGGGGAGGGACAAAAGGCAGAGGGTAAGCAGATTCTGCGACAGGGCGTAGCCAAAGAGGGAGAGCGCCGCCATGACCGTTGCCGCCGCCGTGACTCCGCGCGTGCCAAAGCGGTGAATCAGACGCGCGCTGAATACCCCCGACAAAAGGGACGCCACCGAGGTGGTGACGGATACGAAATTGGAGTAGGAAATCGGGAGCTGCCACTCGCCGTATATGGCGGGCCAGACGGCACCGAAGATGGAGTCGGGGAGCCCTAACCCGATAAATGCCGCGTAAATGACGCTGAGTAAGAGAATTGCCATAGTGCCTCCGTGTGTGTTCAGCGTTTATTATAGCCCTCTTTCGGGCGCTTTGCAAGAGAAAAGGGTAAAATTCCGCACAAGGA
>JAFQJX010000220.1 GCA_017397205.1 Clostridia bacterium
AAGGAAGGCATCAACGCCGCTATGAAGGCTGCTGCTTCCGCTTCCTACGGCTACAACGAGGATCAGATCGTTTCCTCCGACGTCATCGGTATGCGTTACGGCTCTCTGTTTGATGCAACCCAGACCATGGTTGCTAAGATTGACGAGGACACCTATCAGGTGCAGGTCGTTTCCTGGTACGACAACGAGAACTCCTACACCTCTCAGATGGTCCGCACCATCAAGTACTTCGCTGAGCTGTAATTCGGCACGCGAGTCAAACAACCAAGCAAAACAAAAGCAGTCTGCTTCGGCAGACTGCTTTTTTATTCAATCTCTAAATTGCCCTCGCGGAACAGGTCGTCGTCAAGGAACTCAAGCACTGTCATTCCAAAGCCCCTTGCCAGCATCATGACGGTGGTGAGGGTGACTGTCTTGCTTTTTCCTTTCATAATCCATTGCATATGTCCATGCTGAATGCCTGAGGATTGTTCAAGGCGGTATTGGGTCATATTCTTTTCTTTCAAAAGCGCGACAACGCGCTTTGACACAGCATCATTGACTGTCATATATCCGCCCCCCTTAATAGCATGAAAGAATACTTTCATAACCTATTATAAACGGATGTATTTTCTATTATAAGAATGTATACTTTCATAAATTGCTTGAAAAACATCAGAATAAATGATAATATGAAAGTATACATTCTCAAAAAGAGAGGGGCGATCATTATGATTATTACTTTTTGCGGACACTCAAAATTTTTACCAAATAGGGGGGATGAGGAGCGTTTCCTTTCCTTGCTTGAAAAAATATGCGACGGGGAATTTGTGGAGTTTTGGCTCGGCGGATATGGTGGCTTTGACAATTTTGCGTGGCATTGCTGTCGTATGTTTCAAAAAAGTCATTCAAATTCGCGCCTTGTATTTATTACTCCCTATTTGCTTATGGAGCGAGATAAAAACGACCCTCTTCCAATCTGGAAAAACTATGACGAAATCATATATCCCGGACTCGAAAAGGTACCGAAGCGGTACGCAATTTCTCATAGGAATAGATGGATGTTAGAGGGCGCAGATGCAATTATTTGCTATATTCAACATTCATACGGTGGCGCGTACGCCACCTATCGACATGCGTTAGCAATGAAAAAGACTATATACCATTTTGATACAAAAAAGGACTCTGCATAAACCGTACGGAATATGCAGAGTCTGCGTTTATGTTTTCTTTTTCGGTGTAAAGCCGCTTAAGGGGGTAGGGGGGACGGGAGGCACGCGCAGGGCGCGGCGCATAAGAGAGGAAACGAGGTAGGAAAGGGCGAGGAGCGCAAAGAGGAACAGGAAATCCCACACCATAGTGGCAATCTCGGCGCCCGTCATCATCCAGAATACCTGGCGGCCGAATTTGATGCAGTCAACGGTCAGGGTAATCAGGCGGCGTGTTCCGTATGCCAGAATCACGAACAGCTGTGCGCGGGTGAGGGGAGAGGTGGCGAGGTCAAGGGCGCGCTCATGGTCGGGGGAGGCGGGGCGCCCCCACAAAAAGAGCAGATACGCAAGCCCCGTCGCAAGGGCAAGAAACGCCCCCTCAAGCAAGAGGGAGGAGAGCAGGGTATGCAGGGCGGCAATTCCAAGCGCATCCAGCACCTCGTAGCCCTCCGCGATGGCGTAGGTGGAGAGGTTTCCTACCAGGTCCTTCAGGGTGAGGGCGGCGAGATAAATGCCAAGCGTGAGAAACCCCGCGCGCCGCTCGCGCCTGTCAAAATAGTACAGCGCCAGGACAATGACCCCCATCGTAATCACAAAATGCAGGGCGAGATATAAATAATAGAAGAAATAACTCCAGGGCGACTCTGCTATCTGAAGCAATATGACCCCGAGATAGGACACTCCCATCAGCACCTCAACGCCGACGGCAGGAAGCAGAAGGCGGGTGAGGGCTTTTTTTGGCGTGCAGGTGAGCATAGGCACCTCCCGTAGCTTGATAGGACGATTGTAGCATATTTTCGGGGAAAATAAAAGAGCAAACGTAAAAAAATCCCCTGTCGCATATCTATATAGAAAAACGGGAGGATAGGAATATGCTTGCTTCACGCCTGGTAGCCCCCTTGACGGGAGAACGTACGGAGGAGGCAGTGCGGTATCTGGCAGAGCGCTATCCGTCGCTCTGGGTCACAACCGTGGGAAAAAGCGTGATGGGACGCCCCATCTGGATGCTGAGGGTAGGGCAGGGGGAGCCGCGCCTGCTGTACGTTGCGACCCACCATTCTCTGGAGTGGATTTGCGGCAGCGCCTTGCTCCTCTTTTGCGAGGAGTATCTCAAGGAGGAGGCGAGAAACAGGGCGCCGCACGGCACACTTTACCTGGTGCCCTGTCTTAACCCTGACGGCGTGGAGCTGGTGGCAAAGGGGATACGGGCAGGGGGCGTGCTATCTCATCTTGTGCGGCGCGCAACGGGCGGCATGGGCGATACGTCCCGTTGGCAGGCAAACGCGCGTGGCGTGGATCTCAACCATAATTACGAGGCGGGCTTTGCCGCCTATAAGCCCGTGGAGCGTGCGCTCGGCATCACGGGTCCCGCCCCCACCCGTTACAGCGGAGAATACCCCCTTTCCGAGCCCGAAACGAGGGCGCTGGCGGGAGCCGTTGATACGCTTTCTCCGCACGCTGTTCTTTCCCTGCACACTCAGGGCAGGGAGATCTACGCAAGCCGCGCAGCGAGGGCGGCAGGGGCGCTCCTGGCACGCCGCATCGGCTATACGCTCGGCACCCCCGAGGGAGCCGCCGCCTATGGCGGACTGACGGATTGGCTGGACGTCCGGGGAATGCCTGCGCTGACCGTGGAGTGTGGCTTGGGCGTCAATCCCTTGCCGCCCGAAACCCTGTCACAGGTGTACCGGGAGGTGCTTCCCTTGCTCTGGCACGCACCCCGTTTGCTTGGAAAAATGTAAACAAACTGTTAACTTTTGGGAGCGACAAAAAATCCTCTTGCAATTTAAGGTACGCATATATATAATATTTTTATCTGCGCGCGAGTGCAGAAATTTATTCTACACACAGAGCCCGTCCCGTGCCGGTGCCCGTTTTCCGCGGGTCGTGCGGTTAAAGACTCTGTGGCGGACAACCATAGGAGGAACATTTCATGTTCAACATCACCATCAAGCAGCTGCTTGAAGCAGGCGTTCACTTCGGTCACCCGACCAAGAAGTGGAACCCGAAGATGGCTGAGTACATCTTCACCACCCGTAACGGTATTCACATTGTTGACCTGCAGAAGACCGTTAAGAAGTTTGAGGAGGCCTGCGCTTACGTGCGTATGCTTTCCGAGGCAGGCGGTACCGTTCTGTTTATCGGTACCAAGAAGCAGGCAACCGACACCATCAAGGAGGAAGCCGTCAAGTGCAGCATGTACTACGTGAACGTGCGCTGGCCCGGTGGACTTCTGACCAACTTCAAGACCATTCGCAAGAGCATTGCCCGTCTGATTGAGCTCGAGAAGATGAAGGAGGACGGCACCTTTAACCTGCTTCCCAAGAAGGAGGTAGCTAAGCTCCTTAAGGAGATGGCTGACCTTGAGAAGAGCTACGGTGGTATCAAGGAGATGGATAGACTTCCCTCCTGCGTATTCGTAGTAGATACTCGCAAGGAGCACATCGCAGTTCTCGAGGCAAAGAGACTCGGTATTCCTGTTGTTGCAATCGTTGACACTAACTGTGATCCTGACGATGCTGATTACATCATCCCCGGTAACGATGACGCTATCCGTGCTATCAAGCTTAT
>JAFQJX010000221.1 GCA_017397205.1 Clostridia bacterium
CCTGCAGTGCCTGCCCGAGCGAAAGGGCACGGCGCCCCTCAGGTGTATACACCTGCACCCTGTCAAAGCCAGCTCGTCGGACAAGCCCGAGCGCCTCCTCAAAGCCGAAGGCAAGCGCCTCCCTTTTGTGGCAGTCGGAGGACAGAATGACCTCCCCTCCCTTTTCCTTTATATAGGAAAGCAGGGGCAAGGCGGGATAGGGGGCTGAGCGCCAGCCGCGAAAGACGCCGCCCGTATTGACCTCAATCAGGGGACATGCGGCGAGGGTGGCGTCCAGCGCCTGTCTTGCAAGCGAGAGATACTGCTCACCCGTTTCGTCAAAGAACGCATGCTTTTCATTGAATTTTGTAATGACGTCAAAGTGCGCTATCATATCGGGGCGCAGGCGCTCTGCCATCTCCACCACCGTTTCAAAATAGAGCGCAACCGCGCTCATGGTGTCTCCGCCGTAGGCGTCACGGAACAGGCGCGCCTGCCCCTCGGGGGAATGGTCAATGGGGTAATATTCCCCGCGGTGCTTGACGTAATGGACGGCGCCCAGCACGTAGTCCGTTTCATAGGGGACCTCCCCGTACAAATCCCACTCTGTGCCGAGCAGAATATGGAGCCGCCCCCTGTATTCCTCCTTCAGCGCCCCGATTTCACGGGCAAACGCCTGGGGGTCACGCAGGCAAAAGGAGCCGTCAAAGGGGGTGTAGGCGTGACCCGAAAAGCCGAGCGTATCCAGCCCGAGGGCAAGCGCCGCCTCCGCCATCTCACGGGGCGTGCTTTTGCCGTCGCAAAAGGTGGTATGAGTGTGTAAATTACAGCGTATCAAATGTTTTTTCCTTTGCTTTGGTGGCACCGCGGTGCCGCTTTTGTCCTATTGTACCACAGGGCGGGCAAATTGTAAAGAGCGAGAAAAATTTCCCCCTTGACAAACGCACGCGTATCAGGTACAATACAAATAACCTTTCAATTGAATAAAGACTGTGAAAAAGAGGGTCCCGCAAGGATGTCCAAAGAGAGCCGACACAGGGTGAAAGTCGGCGGCGGAGGTGCGGTGTGCCTATGGCTTTGGAGTCGGGGGTTC
The DNA here is from genome assembly GCA_017397205.1 of Clostridia bacterium. GTDB lineage: Bacteria > Bacillota > Clostridia > Oscillospirales > CAG-272 > UBA1740. Next base: position 1,073 of record JAFQJX010000221.1, read on the forward strand.
GAGGAGCAATCGTCAGGGCCCGCCCGCGTGGCACGGCGTTACGGTGCAGGGCTTGCCTGAGCCCATGAGTGGCACGCATTTGCGTGCAATTTGAGTGGTACCGCGGATTCCGTCCGTCTCAAGGAGACGGGCGATTTTTGTTTTTTTGGAGGTCTTATATGAAGGAACTGACACAAGCAACCAAGTGCGTACAGGGCGGCTATACCGCAGGAAACGGGGAGCCAAGGCAAATCCCCATTATTCAGAGCACCACCTTCCGCTACGAGAGCAGCGCCGATATGGGCAAGCTCTTTGACCTGGAGGCAAGCGGCTATTTCTATTCCCGCCTGCAGAACCCCACCTGTGACACGGTGGCAAAAAAGATTTGTGAGCTTGAGGGCGGCACCGCCGCCATGCTGACCTCCTCGGGTCAGGCGGCAAACTTCTTTGCCATTTTCAATATTGCGGGGAACGGGGACCACGTCGTTGCCTCCTCCCACATTTACGGCGGCACCTTCAACCTGTTCAACGTCACCATGCGCCGCATGGGAATTGAGTTTACCTTTGTGTCCCCCGACGCAACGGAGGAGGAGCTGCGCGCCGCCTTCCGCCCGAACACCAAGGCGCTGTTCGGGGAAACCATCTCCAACCCGAGCTTGACCGTGCTGGATATTGAGCTGTTTGCCAAGGTGGCACACGAGATGGGCGTGCCCCTCATCGTGGACAATACCTTTGCCACGCCCGTCGGCTGCCGCCCCTTTGAGTTCGGCGCGGATATCGTGACCCACTCCACCACCAAGTACATGGACGGTCACGCAAGCGCTGTGGGCGGCTGTATCGTGGACAGCGGCAACTTTGATTGGAGCCGCTACCCCGATAAATTCCCCGGGCTTTGCACGCCTGACGAAAGCTATCACGGCATTACCTACGTGGAGAAATTCGGGCTTGCGGGCGCCTATATCACCAAGGCAACCGCCCAGCTGATGCGCGA
>JAFQJX010000222.1 GCA_017397205.1 Clostridia bacterium
ATTACCGCGAGCACGTTTCCTGCATATACGATGCCGTGGGTGCCTCCCCCGAGGCAACCTTTGGTGCCAAAAAAGCCATTTTGTTGCCGCACAAGGGCGTTCGCTCCTTCGCGGTATCCGTTTGTGAGGTGGTATTCACGGATGGAACAAACTGGGAGAACACCGCCCTTTTTGAGCCCCTGCCCGAGCAAAAGCCCCTGCGCTCGGTGCTTTCACACGATGCGCAGGTCGGGTGGCGCGCCCACTTCGGCAAGAAAGCAGTGTATCAGCCCGCAGAGCAGCAGGGTATCTGGCTTTGCACCTGCGGTACCCCAAACGGCGGTAGCGCCGACACCTGCTCCGCCTGTGCAGCATCCCGCGAGGAGCTGTTTTCCAGGAATATGGAAAAGCTTGCGCTGGAGGGCTTTGTTCACCGTGTGAAGACCCTGGTGGCGCGCAAGGACGAAAAATCCCTTGAAAGGGCGGCTGCCCTGATTGCCAAAGCGCCCGAGGGCGTGAACAGGACGGCTCTCCAAAAGCTGCTGGGGGGTGCCCTCTACGCCTACGAGCAGGAGAGAAAGCGCGTAAGGAAGAGAAGGAAGATTTGCCTCTTTACCTCAATTCCTGCCGCCCTGATTGTGGTTGCAATGCTTCTCCTGACGGTGCTTTATTTCGTTCCCAACGCGCACTATCAGCGCGGAATGGACTATTTGCGGACCGAGCAATATTACGAGGCATACTCCGAATTTTATCGGTGCCGTGGCTTTAAGGATACGCAAAAGCAAATCCTTGACCTGAAAACAACCGTTCGCGACGAGACACAGACCCTGATTGAACAGCAAAACTTTGACGAGGCACGCGCGCTGATGCTGCCCTTCAAGGATGCGGAAAATCCCACGTTCTTTTATAATTTCAGGGAAGATTATCGCTTTTATCTGTACGTCGGCGACGGGGAAGAGCCCACCTCCGCATATCCTCTGACCGAGGGAACTCAGGAGTATTATTTCACGACGGGAGACACCTATTTTGTTTTCCTTGCGGACTATTCCGGTTACAGCCGCTTCCGCTTGTCGGGGGATGGCCTAAGATACCATCAGTATCTCTATCTCTATAACGAAAAAATGGAGCTGCTCGACGAGCAGACGAACGCATTAGAACACCGCCTTCAAAGGGGTGAAATCTATTTTCTGAAGGTGACAAACAACACAAGCAAAGGATTCTCTGCGGAGCTTACCGTATCGTAATTCCGATTTTCGTTCACTCCGTTGGGCACTCCCGTGCACGCTACAATCTAAAAATAAAAAGCAAGGGGCGCGACCCCTTGCTTTTTGCTTGGCAGAGGTGTATGATTGTATCAAACAGAAAGCACAGCCGCGGTGCGCACGTGCCGCCGCCCGGCAAAGCAGAAAAGGATTGGTGAGAGCATGAAAAATCCCGTTGTTGAGGGCTGGTATGCAGACCCCGAGTCCCGTGTATACGGCGATACGGTTTATCTTTACGTCACGCGGTCGCTGGAGTTTGACGAGCAGGTGAATCTTGACGTGGTCACGACGCGCGACCTTCAGACGTACGAGGTGTGCGAGGGCATTCTGGATATGTCCACCTTCCCGAGCGCGCGCCGCGCCGTCTGGGCGCCCACCGCGCTGGAAAAGAACGGCATTTACTACCTCATTTTCGCCGCAAACAATATTATGACGGAGGAGGAGGTCGGCGGCCTGTATATCGGGGCAAGCACCTCTCCCACGGGACCCTTCCGCAACCTGTTCTCCGACGGGCGTCCGCTGCTCAACAAAATATACAACCGCGCACAGCCGATTGATGCCCACCTGTATCTTGACGAGGACGGCGCCGTTTACCTCTATTACGGCGGCTGGGGGCACCTGATGGTGTGCAAAATGCGGCAGGATATGATGGGCTTTGAGCCGATGGAGGGTGACGCCTTCGGCGGCGCTGTCAAGGAAATCACGCCCCCCGAGTACGTGGAGGCACCCTACGTCATGAAGCTGGGTGGGAGGTATCACCTGATGTATTCCTGCGGCAAGTGGGGCAACGGCACCTATCACGTCAGGGCGGCGGTCGCAGACAGTCCGCTCGGACCCTTTGCGTACTACGACGTCATTTTGAAGGCGGACGCGCTGGCAGACGGACCCGGGCACAACAGCGCCTTCTGCTTCCGCCAAGAGTGGTACGTGGCATACCACCGCCGTATCATCGGTGATACTGACAAGCACCACCGCGTGCTTTGCGTCGA
>JAFQJX010000223.1 GCA_017397205.1 Clostridia bacterium
CCTGCGGCCGGCAGACGCGGCTCCGCCACCCGACACGAAGGTCGGGTGGCGCTTGCATCAATAGCTGTCCACGTCAATTGCCTGCCCCTGCGTCAGGGCAATCACCGCCTCGGCAATGCGGTTGACCTCTCTTGCCTGCACGTAGAAATAGTGCGACTCCGCGCCGCCTGCACGCTCGTCCGTGATGCTGACGAGGGAGTGCCCCGAGTAGTTGTAGAAGCGCAGGGTGTAGCCGTATTCCTTGCCCGCCGTATCGTTGAGCGTGAGCGCCAGCGTCATGGTGCGGTTTGCATCGTCCGCCATCAGCGCGGCAATGTCCGCCTCGGTCAGGTCGTCTGCCGCCGCACCCCAATAGCGGGTGGAGTTGAGCAGGAAGAGCAGGACGCGCAGATAATAGGTGCCGTCACCGTTGACGGTATCAAAGGTGTTTTTGTTGCCGTAGACGGCGTCCAGGTCGCGCCCGTTCTGCAGCTCGTAGATATAGCGCAGGTTGTCGGAAATGGTCTGGATATACCGCCCTGCCTGAATATGCTTCTGGGAGTTGTAGGGCAGCTCGCTGTAATCCTCGGTGTCCGTCGTGACCTCGTAGTCAAAGATGGCGCGCAGCTCCTCGTAGGTCAAGGCGGAGCCGTCACCCTTGCCGCCGTCCACAAGAGAAGCGAACAGGCGCGGCATATAATCGTAGGTGGTCACCAGCTCGCCGTCCTTCCACGTCTGCTTGGGGTACGGATAGGCGCGGTCCACCGCGACGTCAAAGCCCCAGATGTGGTTGTACTCCTCCTCCTCGTAGTTGAGGTCAAAGACCATTCCGCGCAGGTTTTCGTAGCTGATCAGCAGCAGGTTGTTCTGTACCCAGCTCGTCTCAAAATCCCAATCCACGAAATCAAAGGTATCCCCCGCATCAAAGCGGATCACGATATCGTATTGGTCTGAGCCGACGTAGCGGCTACCGTCGGGCTGCACCTCGCTGATATACAGGTGGAAGCCGATTTTTGACTTATAGAAGAACGAGGAGGAGCCGTTGTGATCTGCCGAATAGCAGTCGCGCGGCATCTCGTAGTACACCTGATAGGCGTACAGCCCGTATTTCCGCATTGCCTCGGTATCCAGCCCGACGTCCACCGTTTCGTCTCCGACGAGGTTTTCAAAGCGCTGAAGCACCTTGTACGCCGCATCTCCGTCAAGCCCGTACAGGGTCTTGTCCAGGGGCGCCAGAATGGAGTAAGCTCCCGAGCCGTAGAACACGCTCTTGCTGTTGGTGTGTGCAAAGGAAAGGATTTCCTCGTAATCGGTGGCAAACTCCACCGTCGCGCCGTCGTAGAGCGTGAAATCCTCAATATATTCAATGGGGTACTGAATATCCACCGTGAGGGAGGAGGTGCCGTCACCTGCAAAGTAGCTCTTGACCTCCTTGCCAATCAAGGCACGCGCCAGCGTCCGCATGGTGTAAACCGTGCCTTCGGCATAGCCCGCCTCCACCCAGGCGCTGTCGCTTTCAAAATCCGCCTCGGCGGGGATTTTGAGCGTGAGGTCGTAGGAGCCGAGGGGCTTGCCCTCCTCCAGGAAGACGTAGCTCAGCTCCACCTCGCTTCCGTAGGTCACCACCTTGAGGGAGGTGCCGTCAGGGCGCTTGACGCCCGCAATCTTCTCCATCTGCACCGTCACGGTGTAGAGGTCGGGGTGGGCGGTGCCATAGGTGTAGGTCCAGGTTTGATTGAGATAGCTCTCGCTCATCACCGTCTGCCCGACGAGCAGGTCGCGCAGCTCCTGCGGAAGATCCGCGCGGGACAGGTCCACGTAGCCGTACAGGGTGGCGCGCGTGCCGTCGCCCGTCAGGGCGCCCGGCTGGGTATAGGAAATCACAACCCCGTCGCCGTCGGAAACGGTGCCCGTTTTGACGTAGGTGTCGCCGTCAAAAATCCCCTCCACGCGGAGCAGAGTATAGGAAACCTCCTTGCCCGTTTCGGCAAGATTGGCGGCGGGCAGAAGCATATCCAGGGTATCCCCGACCTGCCTGCCCACAAGATAGGCGGCAAAGAGGGGGTTCAGGTCGCGCTCCGAAAGGTCCAGCGCCGTATATTTTCCGTACTCCCATATTCCGCTGTACGGGGTGGTGTCGGAGTCCACCGTCCAGATTGAGTCCGTCGTGAAGCCAAGCGTCATACCGCCCTCAACGGGTGCCCCCACCTCGTCGGTGAAGCTTCCGTGGAAGATGGTGAAATAGGGGGTCAGCTGGTTGGCGTAGGAGGACTCGGACTGTATCACGGCGCGGGGCGCCACGTAGTAGCCCATGTCCCTCTCCACGACGTCGGCAAGGTAGCCGCCGCTGACGGTATAGACGGTATTTCTTCCCTCAAGATAGAGGTAATAGCCCGTATCGTCCACGGTGGGATTGCCCACGTAGACGCGGGTGCTGCTGTCGGTATCGGCGGCAGGGGTCAGCGTTTCCTCCCCGTAGGGGTACTCCTCGCCCTTGGTGCCTGCCTCCGTGATGCAGTAATATTTTCCGTCCGTTTCGTCGTAGCCCACCAGCAGGGAGCCGTCCACGAGGGAGGCAAACAGGTAGTTGCCGCGCCCGTCGCGCAGGTAGGTAATCAGCTCAAAATAGGCAGGGTCGTCCGCACTTGACAGCCCGTATTTGGAAAGGAACTGCTGGTCAAAGACGCCGTCCTCGGGCTTGATGCGCTCGTCAATGACGACCGTACCGACCGCCGCCAGCATGGCAGGCAGGGTGGAGGTGCCGTCATAGAGGGAGGTGTAGTCAAAGGTGCCGCTGTATTCGTTCAGAATAGGCGGGAAATACAGGTCGTCGCTCTCCCAGGTCCAGGCGCTGTTGTCCGTCTGTCCAAGCGCAAAATAGTCAAGGGCGCCGTTTTTGTTGTGGAAGAAGAAATAGTTCTCTCCCTTGGTGTTATGCACCCGAATCTGGTGCAGGTCCGACTGCGTGAGCTGCGGATACATCAGCACCACGTCCTTGATGGCAGTGCTTCCCATATAGTAATACGCCTCTCCGTCCTCAAGCGTGGGGGGCGTGTAGGGGGTTTGCTGCTCCTCAAACCAGCCCCATGCGAGCCAGCCCAGCAGAAGAAGCGTCAGGAGAAGCGCAAGCAGGGCGCCGCAAGCGGAGAGAATGATGATTTGTTTCTTTTTCATATGCTCTCCTTACTTGTTCTTTCGTTTGATGAGCAGGAATGCTCCGAGGGCGGTGCAAGGCAGGACGGGCACGAGGACCAGCGTCAGGGTCCAGCCGTTCTTCACACCGCTGTCCACAACGGGATAGTAGCCGCGGGTGATGCCGATTTCGTCCTTGACGGGGTATCCCAGAACGCCGTCCAGGTCGGTTTCCATCAGGGGCTTGCCGCCGGGATTCGGGGAGTTTAAGCTCGTGCCGCCCAGCTCAATGGAGGCGTACTCGTCCATCCGGGAGAGATAGCGCACCGTGGCAAACATCAGGTCGTAGTTGCAGTAGGCGCGGTTGTCAAGATACGTGTTCTCCGTCAGGGCAGTTGTCGCGGCGGCAAGCAGGTAGGAATACTGCGTATCCCCCGTGTAGGAGTCCGCGAACAGGCGCATCGCCAGGCCTGCGGGTGCGTAGGAGGCAGGGGTCTGGCTTGCCTGATAGCCGTCCACGGTATACAGGTAGGCGCCCTGCGAGGACGTGAAGAAATCGTAGTAATAGCCCGTGACGTTTTCGGTGCCCGAGCCGCCGATAGAAGCGTTCAGCCAGGAGCCGTGAACGGTGCCCGCATCCTCCACAATCATACGGGGGGCGGTGCCGAGGTCGGCAAGGTCGGAGTACACGGCGTACGCGCCGCTTTCGTCGTCCGTTGTCAGACTGACAATCAGCTTCTGCCGCGTTCCCGCGCTGTCGCTGAGGGTATGGGCGGCATCGTCACGGATATATTCTCCGCCCCCGAAGCCAATGCCCCAGTCCTCGGAGAAGTCCTCCAGGTTGGGCAGGGTCACGGTGGGGTCCTTGAGGAGCATCATAGCGCCGCTTTCCCTTGCAAGGTACTTGTGCAGGCGGCGCAGAGGGGTCACCTCCGAGATGCTGTTGGGGTTGCCGACGGAGTAGTCCACGGTGGGTCCGTCCATGACGAGCAGGGCGCAATCCTCGGGCACGTCCTCCTCGTCCAGGTTGATATAGGAAACCTTCAGCCCCGCATCCTGCAGCAGGTGATAAAAGGCGCTGCGGTTTGCGTCGCTTTCAGGGAGAAGCTCGCTGTGCTCCGTGTCCGTGGGGTCCACGTAAAAGCGCTCCCCGTGCCCGTATGCAAAGCACACGAGCGGCTCCAGCGTAGAGGTGATGGACAGGAGGGCGGTTGCCAGCTTGTATTCTCCGTTGAAGGAATAATAGTCGGTGTCGCTCTCGGCGCTTTCCCCAACCGTCCAGAAGGAAACGGCGGAGAGAATGCGATAGCGGTTGTTGCAGGTCACAATCACGTCATAGGGCGTGATGCGCGTGGCGGAGGTGGGACGGAAGCGGTTGACCGCCGTGGGGTTTTGCTCAATGTCGTACCACTCCACGGTAATGTTGTCAAACATACGGTCCAGCTGCACCGCCATGGCGTACACGTAACGGCTCTGATAATAGGTCATCAGGTCGTCGGGGGGCGCGCAGAAAATAATGGTGATATCGCCCTTGAGCGCGCCGCAGGTTTGCTTCATGGCGTCCGTCAGGGTGTACAGCCCCTCGGGGGTCAGGTCAATGAAGGTGGAGCGCGTCAGGTAGGGCAAAAGAATGTTGAGTGCAACAATCAGCAGCACGAGCAGACAGGACGCCACCGCCGTCAGCACGCGGCGGTGCTGTCGCACAAATTCCTTGAGCTTCATCAGCGGTACCTCCTTTTCAGCATCACGCAAGCGCCCGCGACAAGCAGGGCGCAGGGCACGGCAACCGCCACGAGGACGGTCCAGAGGCGCGCCTCGCGCATCGTCAGGTCCTCAAGCACGGTCGGCTCCAGGATAAAGTAGGAGCAGCCCGTCGGCACGGACGCACCCGTCAGATTCCCGACAAGCGACAGAATGAGGTCGCGGTTTCCGTATTCGTTGGTGGTAATGGCATCCTGTGCCGTCATATAGACGGAGGCGACGGCAAATACGCTGCCTCCGCTCGCTCCGTCACGGCTTGCGGCGGCAACGGCAAACTGCCCGTCCCCCGAAACCTCCTTGCCGCCCGCATAGGCGTGGCTGGAGGAGGAGGTTGTCAGAATGGCGGACACCGTCTTTCCCTCTTTTCCCTCAAGCAGCATGGGAGATGCCTGGCGCACAATCACGCGCCCTGCCTCCACCTCGCTGAGCTCCGCCGCCAGCGTATCTGCCAGGGCGCTGCCCGCGACGTCACAAATCAGGGCGTAGCCGTCGGTGGTAATGGAGTTGGTGTTGTCGCGAATCATGACGCTCTCGCGCATGCCGTCCGTTTCCTCACGCCACAGCTCAATGCCCCACTCGGCAAGCATACGCTCTAAAAACACCGTATTGGTCACCAGGGGGTCCAGCATCGCAAAGAGCGAGCCGCCGCGCGCAAGAAAGGCGTCAATTTTATCAAGCTCCCCCGTGATGCCCTTGTCGGCGGCACCGACGGAAAAGTCGTAGCGCGGATTGGAAATGACCAGCAAATCCCCTGCCCCCGCGTCAAGCTCCTCCGTCACGAGGTCCACCGTGGCAATATCGTAGCCCGCGCAAAGCAGGCGGTTATAGAAGGAGGAGGAATAGGTCTCGCCGTGCTGGGTGGTGAAGTACGCCGTGGGGCGCACCTCGGTCTGCACGCGGTGAATCATCGCCGCCATGATTTCCTCGCCGCTGTACGCCGTAATGACGTTATCGCTGTCCAGCACGAAGAAATGCTGCATAGACAGGACGACGAAGTCGCCCTCCGCCGCCACAATGACGGAATTGCGGTTGATATCGTTGATTTTCTCGCGCTCGCCCGTATCGGGGTCGGTCGCGTACTTATAGGGCTCCACCTGCTCGGGGTCGGTGAAGATATTGACGATTCTGGTCTTGACGAAGCCGTAGCGCTCTGCCATCTGCAAAGCCGTCTGATAGACCAGGTTATAGGCGGGCTCACCCGTGATATTTTCCTCGTGATTGCAGAAAATGATTTCCACGTCCCCACGGTCGGCAACCTCGCCGAGATAGGCGTCCGTGTTGCCGCTCAGGGTGTGGGCGTATACCTGGCTGTCGCTGAAATACAGCGACAGCTTGTTTGCAAGCCCGAAGAAAACGAGGTTGAACACCACGACGGCGGAGGCGAGAATTGCCGTCAGCCACCGCCCGAAGCGGGCAGAGGCATGGGCGCGCCCCCACAGATTCTTCCAGAAATGTCCTTGCTTCATGCGGCCTCCTCAGTTGTATCTGCGCTTGTCGTAGATGCGGACCGTCAGGAACAAAAACACCGCCGCCACGGACAGATAGTAGAAGATTGCCGCAAGGTCAAGGGTGCCCTGCAGGAAATTCTGGAAGCGGCTCCACATGGAGAGGCAGTTCAGCACGAAGCGAATCCAGTACACGTTGATATACTGATTGACGAAACTGATGAGCAGAAACGCAAGCAGAATCCCCACCGTACCGACGGCGGCTGCCAGCTGATTCTCCGTCAGGGCAGATACGAACAGCCCGACGGTAATAAACGCCATGCCCACGAGCAAAAGCCCCAGCACGCTTGCCAGCACGACCCCCACCTTGACGGCGGAGTAGCGCCCCAGAATGAACAGGGCAAGCGCACCCAGCCCCTGGCAGCCCACGAACAGGGTCATGGCGGCAAGGAACTTTGCCATCACCATACCCACAAGGGATACGGGCGCGGTCAGGAGCAGCTGCTCCGTGCGGGTTTTGCGCTCCTCGCTGAAGGACTTCATGGTGAGCAGCGGCACGAGCAGGACGTACATAAAGAGCATATAGGAGAAATACTGCCCCGTTTCGTTGGTCATCTCAAACAGGGTGGTTGCGGCAAAGAGTGCGCCGCTGATGGCAAGAAAAATTGCAACGAACACGTACCCGATGGGGGTGGTGAAATAGGAGGTCATCTCCCGCTTGTAAATGGCTATCATTTTCTTGCCTCCTTGCGCCCGCGGGCGCCCTTGCTTTCCGTTGTGTTGGCGCGGTCCACCAGCTTGATAAAGACGGACTCGAGGTCGCCGCCCGTTGCGGCGGCGCCCACGATTGCCCAGCCGCGCTCCGCGCACAGGCGGAAGATGGCGCGGCGCGGCTCCACGCCCGCCGCCGTTTCCACGAGGTAGGTATACGCCTCCCCCTCGCGCTCGGTGCGTACCTCGCAGTACAGCACGCCCTTAACGGAGCGAAGCCCGTTCAACACCTCTCTCTGCGGTCCGCAGATGGCGTAGACGTAATGGGCGTTTTCCTCAATGACACGGGCAAGCTCGTCCGTGCGCTCGTTGGCAATAATCTTGCCGTGATTGATGACGACGATGCGCTCACAGACCGCCTGCACCTCCGCCAGGATATGGGTGGAGAGAATGACGGTGTGCTTGCCGCCAAGAGAACGGATGAGGTTGCGCACCTCCAGAATCTGCTTGGGGTCAAGCCCGACGGTGGGCTCGTCAAAAATAATGACCTTGGGGTCGCCGATGAGCGCCTGTGCAATGCCGACGCGCTGGCGGTAGCCCTTGGACAGGTTGCGAATGAGGCGGCGGCGCACCTCCTGCAGCTTGACCACGTCGCGGATTTCGTTAAGATGCTCCTCGCGCGGCAGGGTGCAATGCTTGAGGTCGTACACAAAGCTCAGATATTCGTCCACCGTCATATCGGGGTAGACGGGCGGCTGCTCGGGCAGATAGCCAATCAGCCGTTTGGCGTTCATGGGGTCGTCCAGAATGCTGACCCCTCCCACCGAGGCGTTGCCCTCCGTCGCGGAGAGGTAGCCCGTGAGGATGTTCATGGTGGTGGATTTTCCCGCTCCGTTCGGACCGAGAAGCCCCACGATTTCCCCGGCACCGATTTCAAAGCTGATGTCGGACAGGGCATAGGTCGCGCCGTAGCGCTTGACCAGATGCTCCACCTGAATCATAGGGGCAGTTGTGTTGGAGGCAGTTTCCTCCACCGCCTGAAGCTTGTCTTTTTTCATAAAGCACGCGGCATCCGCCGCCCTCCTTAAGCGCACGCCTGCGCTCCCGCGCAGGGTAAAATTAAAGTTATTATAACACCTATTTATAACGAAAGTGTGAATATTAGCATATTCTTTTCCGTTTTGTCATTTTTGTTGTAAAATCAACAAAAAACGGACAAAGCGCAAAGCGCTATGTCCGTTTCACAGCAAAATCGCCTGCTGAAAGCATGCTTTCTCGGCGGCGCAGGGAGGCGCCTCCTGGCAGTTTGATTTTTTCTTTTGTCAAGTTGCAAGGGTCAACTCGGCAATCAGCCGCAGAAAGTCCGCGCGGTCAAAAAGAATATTGACTGCACCGAGCAAAGCGCCGCTTGACAAGGGAGGCAGGTCCAGGCGCCGACACAGCGCCGCCCGCTTTTCCTTTGCCCCCGTTCCGCCGAGGAGCCCCGCCTCGTACAGGTCCAGGCGCGTGACCTCCTCACCACGGGGAGGAGCCGCATTCCCCGCGTCAAACGGGGAAAACAGGCGCGCAAGCACCTCTCTCTCCATTCCCTCCACGCCCAGCACGCCGCTGCGGGAGGGGGCGCGCTTGCGCCGCTCTTTTCCCTCAATTCTGGGGATATACAGGTGGGTCACCTGCTCGGGCGGCAGCAGCCCCTTGAGATGGGCGCGTATCTGCGTACCGCCACCGTCGCTGTCCGTCAGGACAATCAGCCCCCGCTCCGCACCCAGGCGGCGGAGAAGCGCCTGCTTTTCCCTGTTGTGAAAAATGGAAAAGCCCTCGGTGGTCACAATCTGCGCGTCAATGACGTTGGAAAGGGCGATTTTATCGTACCGCCCCTCCACAATCACCACCTGGCGAATGGGGATTTTTCTATTTTGCACGGCTCACCTCTTTGTTTCTTTTGTGGCACAGCCCCTGCTTTGCAAGAGGACACGCCTCACAGCGGGGACCTCTCGCACGGCAGAAGTCCCTGCCGAACTGCACGATGCGGTGGCAGAAGTCGCTTGCCTCGGAGGGGTCAATCAGGTCCGCAAGAAGCATCTCCACGCGGTAGGGGTCCGAAAGGGTGGTGGGGTACATTCCCAGCCGACCGCAGATGCGGATACAATGGGTATCCGTCACCACGCCGCCCTTGCCAAACACGTCCCCCAGGAGCAGGTTGGCAATCTTGCGCCCCACGCCCGGCAGAGCAAGCAGCTCCTCCATAGTATCGGGCAGGTTGCCGCCGTAGTTCTGCACCAGAATACGGGACGCCTCGCGGATGCTGCTTGCCTTGGTGCGGTAAAGCCCGCAGGGGCGGACAAGCTCCTCAATTTCGCAAAGAGGAGCCGCGGCAAGTGCCTCCGCGCTGGGATATTTTTCAAAAAGCGCCCGACATACCTCGTTCACTCTTGCATCCGTGCATTGGGCGGACAGCCGCCCCATCACGAGAAGCCGCCAGGGGTCGCCCTGCCATTCCAGCGCGCACGTCGCCTCGGGATAAACCTCCTTGAGTGCCGCGACAATCGCGGCAAGGCGCTCTCTTTTCTCTTTCTTTGTCATATCAGTCCTGATTTGGCAAAATACGGAGGAGCAGCTCCTCCACCATCTGGCAGGGCAAGCCAATCACGGTGTCCAGGTGCCCGTTGATATGGGAAACGAATTTACCGCCCTTGCCCTGAATGCCGTAGGCACCCGCCTTGTCAAGGGGCTCTCCCGTTGCAATATAGGCGTCAATATCCGCCTGGTCAAGCGGATGGAAAAAGACGTCCGTCGTGTCCGTCTCGGAGAGCATTTTATCTCCCCAGACAACACAAACGCCCGTATGCACGTTATGGTGCCTGCCCGACAGCCGCCACAGCATGGCGGAGGCATCCTTTTCGTCACGCGGCTTACCAAGCGGCTCTCCGTCCACCTCTACCAGCGTATCGGATGCCAGCACGATTGCCCTGGGTCCTGCGACCTCTGCGACGGCACGCGCCTTCTTTTCTGCAAGAAAACGCACCGCCTCTCTCGGGTGCATCATTGCGGGAAAGGTCTCGCTGATGTCCGCGACCATTGAGATGTACTCCAGCCCCATTTCCCTCAGCAGCTCCTTGCGACGGGGGGACTTGGACGCCAGCACCAGCGTCACGCCCTCGGGTAATCTGAGACGCGTCATGTTTGTTTCCTCCTTATTTTGGCAGTCTGCGCACCTGTCGCGCAAGCGGCAGACCCTTGCTTGCTTTATCCATCACTTCCCTTACCTCCTCGGGCTCCTCCACGGTGAACAGGTAGTGCTCGCCGAGATGGCGCGGCAACTCGCCTCGCCTGTCGCAGAGGTAAGTGGGAATGCTGTTGAAAATCTGATTGCGGTGGGGCGGCAGGGAGAGAATCGGGAACTCTATCCCGCGCCTGTCAACGAGCTTTGCCCCCTTGCGGCAGGCGTCCCCGCATTGCTTCGGGTTACCCTTTGCGGCGTAGCACCGCTCGGTCAGCATCATGGGAATGCGCCCGTAAACCAGGAGCCGCCCCGAAAGCGCGCGCAGGCGCGGCAGGGTCAGCTCGGGCGAAAGGACGGCATCCGTCACCCCGTGCTCCCTCCAATATGCCGCCGCGTGGCTGTTGGTGATATTCAGGCGGAAATCTCCGACGATCTCAAGCCCTGCCCGTCTTGCAAGAGAGACCTGTGCGGCGCCGCCGCACAGGGCGTAGCGCACTCCGCGCGCACGCGCCACCTCCAGCAAACGGGAAATCTGCGGCTCCTCCCCGTCCATTATCACAGGAGGAAGCCATACCCCTGCGGGGAGCGCGTCCATATGCTCTATCTCCCAAAGGGGAACGAAAACGACGTCAAAGAAGCCGTGCGCGTCCCTTGTGTTCTCATACAGGTCGCGCCGCACAAAGAGGGCGGTGCGCCCAAGGGAAGAAAAGGCGGGGGCGGCAGGCGCCACGGCGGCAGGAGCGACGGGCTCTCTCTCGTTTGCAAGCAGCACGTCAAGCGCGCGGCGGCGCAAGCCGTTGAGGGAGGCGGGGGACAAATTCAGCCCCTCTCCCAGCCGCAGGGTGATGCGGTCGGGGGGCAGCGCGTAGGGGGTGCCTCCCGTTTTGGAAAGGCGCAGCTTGACGCCCTCCTCCGTCAGCGGAGCGCTCCTTGCAGGCGAGGGGACGTCCCCCGTGACCTCTGCCACTCTGCCGAGGGGGTCCGAAAGGGTCAGGCGCGCAGGCGCGTCGGGCAGGATTTCACACACCCCTGTCAGCGGAACGGGGGTGAGAGGAGGCACCTCGCGGTGCTGGCGGCTTTCCTCCTTGTCCGCCTCGCGGCGGACGCCCGTCATGGCGCCGAAGTGTGCGCCCGTATAGTACCCGTCTGTAAAGCCGTCACGGGAAAAGATTTCTTTCAGTTCTGCGATTTCCGCAGGGGTTGCCGCGCGCCCCTCGTCAAGGAGGCGCCGATAAATCCTGGTAACGCCCCATACGTAGGCGGCGCTTTTCATGCGCCCCTCTATTTTCAGGCACTCTACACCGCTCTCAATCAGGGCGGGGATATGCGAGGCAAGGCACAGGTCCTTCAGGGAAAGCGGATAGCCCTCTCCGTAGGGGAGGCGGCAGGGCTGGGCGCACTCGCCGCGGTTGCCGCTTCTTCCACCGACGAGGGAGGAGAACAGGCATTGTCCCGAATGACAAACGCACAGGGCGCCGTGAACGAATACCTCTACCTTTGCTTTGGCGCGTCTGACCGCCTCGAGGATTCCCTCCCCGTCCACCTCGCGGGCAAGCACCACCACCTCAAAGCCGAGGTCCTCTACCTCCTCGGCGCCCGTGGCGCTGTGCAGGGAAACCTGAGTAGAGGCGTGGACGGGCATCTCGGGCAGGTGGCGCCTTAAGAGGGTAATCAGTCCGATATCCGCGCAAATGAGGGCATCCACCCCCATGCTCCAAAGCTCCGTGGCGTATGCGAGGGCGCCCTCCAGCTCCCGCTCCCAGAGCAGGGTGTTGAGCGTCACGTAGACCTCCACGCCGCGCGCGTGCGCCTCTGCAATACAGCGCGAAAGCGTCTCGCCGTCAAAGTTCGGGGCAAAGGCACGGGCGTTGTACGCCTTACCGCCCAGGTAAACGGCGTCTGCCCCTGCCGCAAGTGCGGCATAAAAGGCGTCCTCGCTGCCCGCAGGCGCGAGCAGGCGCGGCAAGGTACCGCTTCGTCTCATGCGCTCTCCCCCTTTCTCTCTTTTCTCTATTGTATTATAAAACAGGAAAAAAAGCAAGCACCGCAGCGACCAAAGGGGCGCTGCGGCGGTGGGATTATTTGCGGAAGCGGCGCCCCGTTTCCCCAAGGTACAGGTCGAGCTCTCTTGTCCAGTCCGTTTGAATGATATCAAAGCCGCGGTCAACAAGCCAGCCCCAGCCCCGCTCGGGGTCGCCTCTCATGGCAGTATCGTCGCTGTGGTGTGCCGCCAGCACCGCCTTGTACCAATAGACGATGGCATTGACCCACACCAGCTTGCCGTCCCGATGCATCTCGTCAATATACGCGGGCTGGCAAAGGGGGCTGTCCTCCCTTTCAAACAGCACCTCCGCGCCGACGTAGTTGATGCGGCGGGAAAGCAGCTCGGAGTGGCAGGAGGGGTCCCTGATAATCGGCAGGTACTGAATTTCGGGTGCGTACTCCTCAATCAGGTCAAACATACCCTTGCTCGGCTCCGTCTTGACCACGATTTGCCCCTCCATGCCGAAGGCGCGAATCATATCGGTGATTTCTCTCGGGTTTTCCCAGAACTTGTCCACGTTGATAAAGCAGCGCCCACGGAAGCGGTCAAAGACCTCCTCCAGGGTGCAGAGGGAGTACTCCGTAAAATCGCGGTCGTAGTTGACGTAGCGCACGTCTGCCTGAATTTCCGCAAGGGTCATCTCCTTGATTGTTTTTCCCGTCAGGCGCAGGTGCTGCGCCTCCTTGCCCGGGTGGAAAATGACGAGATGACCGTCGCGCGTCCTGTCCACGTCAATCTCAATCATATCTGCGCCCTGTCTGAGCGCAATCTCATAGGAGGTCAGGGTGTTGCAGGGAATATTGCCCCCGAAGACACCGCGGTGTGCCGTGATAATCACGCGCTCACGGGCGCACGCCCGCAGGTCAAAGCCAAAGAAATTCTTTTCCATAAGATGCCCTCTCTTTCCTCTCTATTGTACAGCATTTGCCTCCCCAAGGCAACCCCCGCGCGCAATTTTACATAAATATATATAAGGAAGCCGACGCCGCATCGCTTCCTCGCGCAAGCGACTTCATCCGTCGCAGACGGACTTCATCGTGCAAGCGATTTCATCCGCCTCTTACTGATTTCATTCCCCCCGTCGGACTTCATCGCGCAAGCGACTTCATCCGCTAAAGGCGGACTTCATCACGATAGTGACTTCATCCACCGCAGGTGGACTTCATTCTCCCCGTCGGACTTCATTTTCCCCAGCGGACATAAAAACAGGGGTCAGGCAAACGCCTGACCCCTGCGTGGGATTTTATTATCCGAGCAAATTAAGAGTGGAGCTCGCCCAGCTTCTTCAGATGCTCGTAACGGGCCTTTGCGGTCTCGTCTGCCTTGGCAAACAGCGCCTCTGCCCTTTCGGGGAAGGTCTGTGCCAGACGGGCGTAACGCGCCTCGCCCTTGATGAATGCCTGGTAGTCACCCGTGGGCTCCTTGCTGTCCAGGGAGAAGGCGGGCTTGCCCTCTGCCTTGAGCGTAGGATTGTAACGGAACAGGTTCCAGTAGCCGGCCTCAACTGCCTTCTTCATCTCGTACTGGCAGTTCTGCATTCCGCCGCCCTTAATGCCGTGCATTTCACAGGGAGCGTAGCCGATGATGAGGGAGGGACCCTTGTATGCCTCTGCCTCTGCCAGCGCCTTCATCAGCTGGTTGGGGTCTGCGCCCATCGCAACCTGAGCCACGTAAACGTAGCCGTAGGACATTGCGATTTCTGCAAGACTCTTCTTGCCGATTGCCTTACCTGCTGCGGCAAACTGAGCAACCTGACCGATGTTGGATGCCTTGGATGCCTGACCGCCCGTGTTGGAGTAAACCTCGGTATCAAATACCATGACGTTGACATCCTCACCGGAGGCAAGCACGTGGTCGAGACCGCCGAAGCCGATATCGTATGCCCAGCCGTCGCCACCGAAGATCCATACGGACTTCTTGGAGAGGTAATCCTTCTCGGCGAGAATCTTCTTCGCCAGCTCGCAGTCGCAGGTAGCAAGTGCTGCCACGAGTGCCTCGGTTGCCTCACCGTTTGCCTGACCGTCCTCAAAGGTTTCCAGATACTTGTTTGCAGCAGCGAGGAGTTCCTCGGATGCCTTGCCGGAGGCAACGATTTCCTCGGATGCCTTGCCGGAGGCAACGATTTCCTCGGATGCCTTGCCGGAGGCAACGATTTCCTCCACGTAGCCCTTCAACTTTGCGCGGATGGTCTTCTGACCGATTGCCATACCGAAGCCGTGCTCGGCGTTATCCTCAAACAGAGAGTTTGCCCAAGCG
>JAFQJX010000224.1 GCA_017397205.1 Clostridia bacterium
CCATATAGGCGATATTGGAGCGGGGAATTGCCTGCTTTGCAATCGCTGCGTTTGGCAGAATCGTTGCGGCGGCGACCATGGAAGCGGCGCTGTCCAGGTTGTCGGGATTTGCAATGTATTCAATGGAAGCTTTGTAATTGGAAAGGAAACTTGCCATTTCATTCGGGTGCGCCTCGGCAAATGCGGCATTGACAATGACGCAGCCCTGAACCAGGGCGGTCTGGGATACCCGATCCCACTCCTCGGTCAGGTCAAGTGAAACCTCAAAGTCGGGCGTCTCGGGGGGGTTGTCGGGCTCGCCGCAGGCGGCAAGAGAAAAGCAAAGTGCCAAGAGAATCAGGAGAGATGCGAATTTTTTCATTGTTTTGAAATCCTTTCAATTTCTATTTTATTGACGATTTGAATGATGCCCCCCTCAAAGGTAATCAGCCCATTTTGCTCCATCTTGCGGAGCAGGCGATAAAGAGAGGCGCGGCCGACGTCAAGGGCGGATGCAAGCTGACTCATATTGCAATGGGAATGTAAAGCGCCCTTTCCGTCTGCTTGCAGGAGAAATTTTGCCAATTTGCTCTCAACGTTACGGCCTGAGAGTGTGTCGATACGCTCGTTTAAGAAACGGATTTTTTCGCTGAGAAAGCGAATGTAATTGATACCAACCTGGGGATAGCGGCGAATGAGCTCCACGAGGGTCTCCTCCCCGATCACGGCACAGCGGGTTGTACCCTTTGCCGTGACGGTCGTGGGGTAGCATCCGTTTGCACCGAAGAGCGACGCCGCACCGAAGAGGTCACCCGTCCTCAGAGTGTTCAGCAGGGTGGCTTTCCCTTCACGCCTGACGGTGACGCTGGCGCGCCCCTCAAGCACGAACAAAAGGGAGGGGGAAAAGCACTCCTCCGCGAGGATCACCTCGCCCGAGAAATATTCCTTGACGACGCTCAGCACGGCGTCCTTGACGGCGGCGGCGTCCTCCTTTGTCAGTCCGTTTAACAGCGGCAGGGAATCAATTAACTTTTCGTTTTGCACGCTTCACCTCAAAACTGTCTTATTTGATACAATTTTAACACGAATGCAATCCATTGTCAAGACAACTTTTGTGTGAAATTGTATAATCCGTGAAGAATATTTTGTGAAAAGTTACGAAATTTGTTTTTTTGGAAAAAACTTTTCCCTCGCCTTTGCTTTTGGAAAAATATTATGATATAATTTATCTAACGCGAGGGCATAGAGCCCCGCATTTCATTTGAAAGTACGGCACCGCGGTGCCTGAGATATATATGTTTTTGAATAGTTTGCCCCCTTCTGTCGCCCTTGTGGCAAAGACGGCTTTTTCGTCTTTTTTGGCAGATTGCGTTTCGAACGCACAGTGGCTTGAAATCGGGCTGATTCTTGCCCTCGGCATCTTTGGTGCAATCGTCTTTTTCCTGCAACGCGCTCAGATTTACCGCGTTCTGGCGTGGGGCTCCGTATTCTGCACGGCGGTGCTTTCGCTTTCTATCTTCTTCCGCTTTTTCCTCGGAGTTTACGTTGGATGCGGAGTGCTGCTCCTCTTTATGCTGATGTATCAGCAGGAGCTGCGCGAGCTTGCCATTAAGTTCAGCGGCGCGCGCCCCTTTTCCGTCAAGCATACCGCTACTGTGGACGCACAAAAGAGCGCCATTGATGCCATTTGCCACGCCGTCACTGACCTTTCTCGCAACCGCGTGGGGGCAATTATCGTGGTGGAGCGCCTGTTCAAGCTTGATAATTTGGCGCGGACCGGCGTTGAGCTGGACGCCAAGGTTACTCCATACCTGCTTCGCAACATTTTCCACACAGGCGCACCGCTGCATGACGGCGCTGTCATTATCCGTGACGGGCGCATCCTTTCCGCGGGTAGCTATCTGCCCCTGACGGCCCGCCTTGACCTGGACCCCGACATCGGCTCCCGTCACAGAGCGGCAATCGGACTGAGTGAAATTTGCGATTCCGTTGTGGTTGTCGTTTCTGAAGAAACGGGTATCGTTTCCGTTGCGTATCGTTCCGAATTGACGCGTAACTATAATTTCCAGACGCTTGAAACGCTCCTGAACGAAACTCTGTTCTGCTCAGGTGAGGAGGGAACGCAGGAGTAATGGCGGAGAAAACGACGCACACGCTGCTCGTGGGTGGCATACGCCTTCCCCTCGATTCGATCGAGGGGGATGTGTATTTTAAGGCAAAAAAAGAGTTGATACGACAGGGTCTTTGGTGCGAAAGTGCCTCCTGTCGTATTTTCCGCCGTTCAGTTGATGCAAGAAAAAAGAAGGAAATCCGTCTTGTGTATTCGGTGGCGGTGACGCTTCCCCTGACGCAGGGGCAGCTTACGCGCGTGGTGCGGCGCGAGTGTGCGGGTGTTTCGCTTCTCAGGGAGGAGACGGTACCAACCCCCACGGGGACCACACCGCTTGAGGGAAGACCGCTCGTTGTGGGAAGCGGACCTGCGGGGCTGTTCGCCGCCCTGTATCTTGCGCAGAACGGCTATGAGCCCATTTTGATTGAGCGCGGCGGTAGCGTTTGTGAGCGCGAGGCGGCAATCCGCCGCTTTTCCACCGAGAGAACTCTTGACCCCGAAACCAACGTACAGTTCGGGGCGGGGGGTGCCGGAACCTTTTCCGACGGAAAGCTCGTGACCCGCGTGGGTGACCCGCTTGCCGCATTCGTCATGGATACCTTCGTGCAGTTCGGCGCACCCTTGGATATCCGCGTGCAGGCAAAGCCGCATATCGGCACCGACCTGCTTGTGGGAGTCGTTCAGCGTATGCTTGCGGAAATTGAGCGCCTGGGCGGTGAGGTGCTTTACCACACCC
>JAFQJX010000225.1 GCA_017397205.1 Clostridia bacterium
GCTTCCAGACGCATCTGACCTTCGGTGAGCAGCGCCGCGTATTCCGCATGATACCCGGGCTTGAAAACGCCGAATTTCTGCGCTACGGTGTCATGCACCGCAATACCTATCTGAACGCTCCCGGGCTTTTGACGAGCGACTACGGCTGCAAACCCCTGCCGAACGTCAGCTTTGCAGGGCAAATGACGGGAGTGGAGGGCTACGTGGAATCCTGCGGCTCCGGCTTTGTGGCAGGAACGCAGATGGCAAGGCGCTTGCTTGGACTTGAGCGGCTTCCGCTTGACGATACCACCGTCCTCGGTGCAATGGGCCGCTACGTGGAGATGGGCACCAACAGCAAATATCAGCCCATGAATGCAAACTTCGGTATTCTTGCTCCGCTTGACCGCAAGGTTAAGGGAGGGAAGAAATATCGCAATGAGGCATATGCCGAAAGGGCACTTGCCAGAATTGACGAGATCATCGAAAAATACTATCAATAAAGGACTTGAAACCATGAAAATCATCATTGACGTGATGAGTGGCGACAACGCCCCTTTGGAATTAATACGCGGCGCCCTACAGGCAAGGCGTGCCTTTGACGAGGAAATGATTCTCGTCGGGGACGAGCAGGTCATCCGCACCCTGGCGGATGAAAACGGCCTGCACCTTGACGGGGTCAGGGTGGTGCACGCGCCCTCCGTTATTTCAATGGAGGAGCCCGCCCTGTCGGTTGTGCGCGACAAAAAGGATTCCTCTATGAGCGTGGGGCTTCATATGCTGGCAAACGGCGAGGGAGATGCCTTCGTGTCTGCGGGGAATACGGGTGCCCTGATTGCTGGGGCAACTCTGATTGTGCACCGCATCAAGGGCATTCAACGCGCAGGGATTGCAACCGTGCTTCCCTTTACGAATCCCTGCCTGCTCATGGATAGCGGCGCAAACCTTGAGGTCACTCCTGCCAATCTTGAGCAGTTTGCCTTTATGGGCTCCCGCTATATGGAAAAGGTGCTCGGTGTGAAGAATCCCCGCGTCGGACTTGTCAATAACGGCAGCGAGGCAAATAAGGGGCGCGAGCTTGAGGTGGACGCATATCTGCAGCTCAGCGATGCGGACGTCAATTTTATCGGGAACGTTGAGGGGCGCGACATTCCCTTCGGGGTGTGTGACGTGCTTGTGACGGACGGCTTTACAGGCAATATTCTTTTGAAATATACCGAGGGCATGGGCAGGTTTTTGCTTGGCACCATGAAGGATGTGCTCGGTACCAACATTCTGACGCGGCTTTCCTGCCTTTCCATGAAGGGAAAGCTTCACCATCTGAAAAACGCCTTTGACCCCAGTGAATACGGCGGGGCACCGCTGCTTGGCATTTCCAAGCCCGTGATTAAGGCGCACGGGGCAAGCGACGATATGGCAATCAAAAACGCCATTCGCCGTGCCATTGATTTCTATCGCTCGGGCATCAATCGGGAAATCGCCGTCTTCTCTCTCGGACACGAGGCAAGCATGAAGCAGCGCGCCAAGGCAAGAGCGAGAAACGAGCGCATCAGAGAAAAGGCAGAGCGTGCCGCAAGACGGCGCGAGGAAAACGAGGAGCCGCAGGCATAAAGAAAGACTTATGAAGGGAGGAACAGCGTATGCAGGACCTTGTACAGCTACAGCATCGGTTAGGATATACCTTTTGTGACGAATATCTTTTGCGCCAGGCGCTCACGCACTCCTCCTACGTCAATGAAAACAGGGAAAAGGACCCTCTGACGCAGTCAAATGAACGCCTGGAGTTCTTAGGCGATGCCATTTTACAGCAAACGGTCAGCGTGGAGCTCTACCATCTTTTTCCCGACCTGAACGAGGGTACCCTGACGCAGTTCCGTCAGCACCTTGTGTGCGAGGGAACGCTTGCAAAGGTGGCAGACCGCCTTGATCTTGGCAGCTGCCTGTTCGTCGGACGGGGTGTTGAGGGTGACCGCCGCCGCCCGAAACTTCTGGCAGATGCGCTGGAGGCGTTGCTCGCGGCAGTTTACCTGGATGCAAGGGACACCCACCCCGGCGCCTGTGAGGCGCTGATCCTTCGGCTTCTCAGCGAGGAGCTGGATGCCTGCCGACGGCTGAGGGGCGGGGACTATAAAACCCGAATGATGCAGCTCGTTCAGGGGGACGGAGAGGATATTCTCACCTATGAGGTGGTCTCGGAAAGCGGACCTGCCCACGACCGATGCTTTGAGGTGGTGGCGCGCCTGAACAGCAACGTTGTCGGTCACGGCCACGGCAAAACAAAAAAAGAAGCAGAGCAA
>JAFQJX010000226.1 GCA_017397205.1 Clostridia bacterium
AGCCGCGGTTCACCTGTACCTTGCCGTTGTCGTCTACCCACGGAACGCGGAACTTGATGATTCTTTCGGGCTCTACCAGCTCCTCAAGAACACCCTTTTCAATAAACTCGGGGCGCTTTTCTACCACGCCCTCAAGAGACTCCAGCACCTCACGGACTGCCTGGTGAAATTCCTTTTCACCCGGGTTGCGCGCGATGACGCGCTCCATCAGACCCTGCAGGTATGCATTTTGAATTGCCATAAGCTTCACTCCTATCTCTTAAAATGAGAAAATAAATATGTTCAAATATTAGCACAGCCACCGCCCCCTGTCAAGCGGTGGGGGCAAGAAAATTGCCGCGCACGCAAAATTTTGTGCACAGTGATGAAAATGGCGGCAAGGCGGCGCGTTTCCTACGGGGAAATTTGGAAATTCGTCAGCAGTTGACAGGAAAGGAAAACGGTGGTAAAATAATAGTTAATCTATTATTTGCCACGTGGCAAGAGAGGAGAAGAAATGTTAGAGGTAAGAGGCATTTCTAAAACATACCGAGCCAAAACGGGCGTTTCCGTCAAAGCTCTGGACAACGTCAACCTGACCTTCCCCGAGACGGGAATGGTGTTCCTGCTCGGTAAATCGGGTAGCGGTAAATCCACGCTGCTCAACGTCATCGGCGGTCTTGACAAGTTTGATACGGGTGAGCTCATTATCAAGGGGCGCTCCTCTGCGGACTTCCGCGGAAGCGACTTTGACGCATACCGCAACACCTTTATCGGCTTTATTTTCCAGGAGTACAACATTCTCGACGAGTTTACCGTCGGCGCCAATATTGCGCTGGCGCTTGAATTGCAGGGCAAGAAGGCATCCAGCGAGGAGGTCAATGCGATTCTGGAGCAGGTGGACCTCCAGGGCTATGCCTCCCGTAAGCCAAACGAGCTGTCGGGCGGTCAGAAGCAGAGAATTGCAATCGCCCGCGCCCTGATTAAGGACCCTGAAATCATCATGGCGGACGAGCCCACGGGTGCGCTTGACTCTACCACGGGCCGCCAGGTGCTGGATACGCTCAAGGCGCTGTCGAAGAAAAAGCTGGTGCTGGTGGTTTCCCACGACCGCGAGTTTGCAGAGAAGTATGCAGACCGTATCGTGGAGCTGAGCGACGGCCGCGTCATCTCCGATATGTCCCTCTCCACCGCCTCCGCTGAGGAAGCAAAGGGCGTGACCCAGGTTAGTGACGATATCATTCACATTCGCCGCGGCTATCTCCTCACCGAGGAGGATATGCGCCTGATTAACGCATACCTTGCCAAAAACGACAGAGATATTATTCTCTCCAAGGACGAGCAGATTAACGCCGCCGTGTGTCAGTCGCTCGGTATTACGGGAGAGACGGTGGTTACGGCAGAGCGCGTCCCGACGGGCGTGGTCACTACCCGTCAGTACAACGGACGGGAAACCCGCTTTATCAAGAGCCGTCTGCCTCTGAAGAACGCCGCCAGGATGGGCGCCAACTCCATGAAAACCAAGCCCGTGCGCCTGATTTTCACCATCTTCCTGTCCTTTATCGCCTTTGCCCTGTTCGGGCTGGCAGACACCATGGCGTCCTACGATAAGTACGTCACCACGACGGACTCCCTGTACGATTCGGGTATGGCAACCGTTGCCCTGAATCTGCGCCTGCGCCAGGAAAACGTCAATATCTACGACGGCGAGGAGCATCGCTACGTTGACTATTGGAATACCGATAGCATGAGCGACGAGGACATTCTCGCTCTGAAGGAGCAAACGGGGCTGACCTTCTACCCCGTCTATACGGGCAGCAACTGGAACAACAGCGTCCGCCTGCCCCTTGTGGATACGGATACCCTGGAAAACGACCATGGCTACTCTATGTTTGATGGCGTGGCATACGGCATCACCGCCCTGACGGCGGAGGATATCACCTCCCTCGGCTTTACCTATGAGGGCGCGATTCCTGCAGCCACCGCCAAGAACGAGATTATGATTACCGACTATCTGTTCAAGATGATGCAGCTTTCGGGCGTACAGCTTGCAGATGACGAGGGCTCCTATCTTTACTCCGATGAAATTACCGACTTCTCTGACCTTCAGGGCAAGGAGATTTACGTCCAGATGGATGGACATGCGGGTGAATACAAAATCGTAGGGCTTCTGAATACGGGCTTTGATTTTGATGACCCGAGGTTTGCCCCCCTGCACTGGGATTACACGGGTGAGCGTCTCAAGGAGAGGGAAAGAAATCAGCTGGAGGAAAAGATGACCTCCACGGTGTCCTACAGCTTCTCGGGACTTCTCGTTGGCTCCCGCGGTATGCTGGACGCGCTTCCCAAGCCCCAGGGAAACAACTACAAGGAATACGGCATTGCTTGGCACCAGGGCGATATTTGCCTGAGGACCCCCGACGAGGATGAGTTTTACTTTGAAAATTACTTCAATCGCTTCGTCGGCAACGACGGGCTCTCCGACTTTGATATCGTCTTCTTTGAAGAAGGCAAAGACAAGCTCAGAACGGGCGAGGTTGTGGTACCGTTCCATACGGTGCAGAGTCTGTTTGAAACACAGGGCGTCAAGTCGTATGAGCTGGTGGACGGCGAGATTCTCGGTATCCCCGGGTTGTACGATGCTATGTGCACGTTGCGCGCCGATTATGAGAACCTGCAAACGCTCCAACAGCTGTTTAATGACTGGGAACACTTCGTCGACGAGGAGTATTATCCTGGAACCTACGTCCTGCCCGAGGCAGAGTTCAAGGGTGCTGTCACGAGCTATTTGAACAACCTGCTGGGCGTCACCCTAACCTGGGAGGACTACTACCAGCTGAAGGACAGACTAGAGGTATTCTACGCCAACCCAGAGCGCATCAGTGCTTATACGTTTGCAGAGCATTGCGTGTTTCTCGACTGGATTGCGACACCTGCAAATTTTGAGTTGCTGATTGCCGAGCCCGCCTTTGTTGAGGTGGTAAAGGGCAACTACGGCGAGAGCTATGACCTGACCACTGCACCCAGGTGGCAGATGATCGCCTTCGCATACGAATATATGTACAACAAACGGTGGGAAGAAGGATACCGTCTGCCCGATGGCAGCGATGTCAATGCCCTGATTGAGGCGGGCAAAGAACAGCTGTATGCCTCCATGACCCTCGAGCACGATGAGTTGAACGTGGTGAAGCGTGAATGGAGCAACGGCGGCACTATGGAGGGCAACGGTGGTACAGTAACCATCGTGGGCTACTACGTTCCGCGCGATGACACGCAAAGGAACACCAGCATTCTCCTGAGCGAGCAGTGGTATCAGTTTGCCAAAAAAGAAAACGAAAAGATGGACAACCAGAATTACACCATCTGGGGTCAGCATACCTCGGGCAAGTGGAGCTTCGTGCTTGCACAAATGCCCCAGGACAAGAGCAAGCTGGAGCCGCTTTCCACCATGCATTACAAGGAGGAGGGCGAGTACGTCTTCCGTCTGCTGGGTGACGTTGCCTCCGTTATGGACCAGTGGGGCGATATGATTGAGGAGATGAGTAAAATCTTCCTCTATATCGGTATCGGCTTTGCTGCCTTTGCCGCGCTGATGATGCTCAACTTTATTTCCGCCTCCGTCACGCAGAAGAAGAAGGAAATCGGTATCCTCCGTGCGGTGGGTGCCCGTTCCTCGGACGTGTTCTCTATCTTCTTCTTTGAGGCATTCCTCGTTGCCATTATCAACTTTATTCTGGCGATTATCGCCGTGGTGGCGGTCATCATCGTCATTAACAACACCCTGCGGAATGAGCTCGGCTTCCCGCTGACCCTCTTGCACTTCGGCTTCCGCCAGGTG
>JAFQJX010000227.1 GCA_017397205.1 Clostridia bacterium
AAATTCAGCGTTTTCAAGCCCGGGTATCATGCGGAACACGCGGCGCTGCTCACCGAAGGTCAGATGCGTCTGGAAGCCCACAAGATTGTACATGGTCCCCTCCAGATTTTCACGGCGAAGCTGTACGGTTGCATAGGCGTCCCTGCCCGTGGCAGGAACAGGCACGCCAACGGGCTTCAGCGGTCCGAAGCGCAGGGTATCTCTGCCCCGCTGTGCCATGACCTCAACAGGCTTACAGCCCTCACAAACGGTCAGGTCCTTTTGCCCCTCGGCATCAAAGTCCTTGAGAGGTGCCACCTCAGCCGTGGAGAGTGCTTCGTAAAACGCCTGATACTCCTCTTCGGTCATAGGGCAATTGAGATAATCGTCTCCGTCACCCTTTCCGTAACGGGAGGCAAAAAACGCCTTGGTCATATCAATCGTTTGAAAATCCACAATCGGCGCCGCTGCATCGTAAAAATGAAGCTCGCCACCTCCAACCAAGCGGCTGATTTCCTCAGCCAACGCGTCGGAGGTCAGGGGTCCCGTTGCGACAACGGTGGGATACGCGGTATCAAGCTCCGTCACCTCGCCCTCGCGGACAGAAATCAACGGATGACTCTTGATTTTTTCCGTAATATAGGCAGAAAACGCCTCTCGGTTGACAGCAAGCGCACCGCCCGCGGGCTCCTGCGTTGCTTAAGCCGCCTCCATAATCAAAGAGCCGAGCCGATGAAGCTCCTCCTTGAGCACACCGACGGCATTAGACAGCTGATTTGAGCGCAGGGAGTTTGAGCACACAAGCTCTGCAAAGGTATCCGCATGGTGTGCGGGGGTGTGCTTTTGGGGCTTCATTTCCCAGAGATCCACCTCAACGCCAAGGCGGGCTGCCTGCCAGGCGGCCTCGCATCCCGCAAGCCCCGCACCGATGACTCTCAGGCGCGGCATCATTCAATCACCGTGCGCTCCTCCTGACGGCTGTAGGAGCAGGCGTCAGACGAGCAAACGATGCTTTTCTTTGCTTTTTTGTAAACGAGAAGTGCACCGCAGTCGGGACATTTCTCATTCACGGGCATATCCCACGTGGACCAGCTGCATTCAGGGTATCTTTCGCAGCTGTAAAACACCTTTCTGTCCTTGCTGCGGCGTACGACAAGACGCGCCCCGCAGTCGGGACAAGGCACACCCGTATCCTTAACGATTGCCTTGGTGAAGCGGCAGGTGGGATAGGTGGAGCAAGCATAAAACTCACCGAAGCGGCCGCGGCGAATGACGACGTCAGCTCCGCAAAGCTCGCATTTCATATCCGTTGCGGTTTCCTGCTTCTGCTGTGCCCTTTCCACGGGGTTTCCGTTGGCATCCAGCGTCAGGGTGTTCCGGCAGGTGGGATAGTTGGGACAGGCGAGGAACTTACCGAAACGGCCGTTGCGGTAAACCATTTTCTTCTGACAGCTTTCGCAGAGGATGTCAGACTCCTCCTGGGGGATTTCTTCTTTTTTAACCTTTGCCATTGCGATTTCAAGGGACCTTTCAAAATCTTTGTAAAATGCACCGAGTATTTCCTGCATGGTGGTGCCGCCGTGCTCAATGCCGTCGAGCTGGTCCTCCATCTGTGCCGTAAACTCATAGTCGACAATCTTGGGGAAGCTTTCCTTCATCAGACGGGTTGTAATCTCGCCGAGCGGCGTGGGAACGAGCGTTCTGCCCTGCCGCTTGACGTATTCGCGGGAAATAATGGTGGAAATGATCGTTGCGTAGGTGGAGGGGCGTCCAATGCCGCTCTCCTCAAAAATCTTAATGAGAGAAGCATCGTTAAAGCGAGCGGGTGGCTCCGTGGTGTGGCACGCAAAGGAAACGTCCTGTGCCGAGAGCACATCCCCACGCTTGACGGAGGGCAAGGTGCCCTGTGCAAGCCGTTCAATCTCCTCAAGCTCCTCGGGTGTCTGCGAATCGTAAAGAACAGTATAGCCGCGGAATTTCACCGTGTAACCACCTGCACGGAAGCGATAACCGCCGCAGTCCAGGTCAACCGTCACCGTATTATACTGTGCAGACGCCATCTGACTCGCGACGAAGCGCTCCCAGATCAGGCGGTACAGCTTGTTCTGGTCGGGGGTCAGTCGGTGTGCAATTGCATCAGGGGTCAGCTCCACCCTCGCGGGGCGGATTGCCTCATGTGCATCCTGCGCGTTTTGCTTGGATTTATAGGTGTAGGGGGTGGTGGGCACAAAGTCCTCTCCCCAGGTGTCGGCGATCAATGCTGCCGCGGCGGCCCTTGCTCCCTCGGAGATACGGAGCGAGTCGGTACGCATATAGGTAATCAGACCCTGCACGCCACCGAGCGATGAGCCGAGGTTGACGCCCTCGTAAAGCTCCTGTGCGAGCTTCATTGTCTTCTGCGACTGTAAGCCCAGCTTTTTGGAGGCCTCCTGCTGCATAGTAGACGTGGTAAAGGGGGCGGCGGGCATACGTGATTTCAGGGATTTTTTCACCCCGACGACAGTAAAGCTCCCTGCCCTCGCGGCTGCCTCAATTTGTCTTGCAAGTGCCTCATCCGTCAGGCGTCCACCTCCCTCGGCACCGATATAATGGGCGTCAAGCGGCTTGCCGTCTGCCAAAAGGGAGGCGGAAACGGTCCAATACGGCGTGGGCTCAAAGCCCCGGATTTCCTCCTCACGGTCGCAAACCATACGGGTGGCAGCAGACTGCACACGACCTGCGGACAGACCGTTTTTGACGTTTTTCCAAAGGAACGGGCTCAGCTGATAGCCAACGATTCTGTCAAGAATACGGCGTGCCTGCTGAGAATTCACAAGGTCCAGGTCAATGGTACGGGGATGCTTCACCGCCTCCTTGACAGCCGCCTTGGTAATTTCGTTAAAGGTAACGCGACAGGGCGTGTCAAGAGGAATGTCAAGCACCGTCGCAAGATGCCAGGAGATTGCCTCACCCTCGCGGTCAGGGTCCGTTGCAAGGAAAACCTTGTCAGCCGCCCTTGCCTCGCGGCGGAGGTCATTTATGATTTTGCTTTTTCCGCGCAGATTGATATAGCGCGGCTCAAAGCCGTTTTCTATGTCAACGCCGAGGGAGCTTTTGGGAAGGTCGCGGATATGACCGATGGTCGCAACCACCTTATATCCTGAGCCAAGATACCCCTTAATCGTCGGTACCTTAGCGGGTGACTCCACAATTACTAAATTTGCCATGGGTGATTCGCCGACCCACGCGGGTCGGTCCTTTCGTGGGAATTATGAACGGTTTCTTTGAATTCTGCCGCCAGGAAGCAGGCGCACAAGCCCCTTGATTTCCAGCATGGTGATGGCTCCCATTACCTTGGAGGGCGGTGTATCCCTGGTGACGAGCTCGTCAGTGCGGCAGGAGCCGCTTGCCGGAATACGCAGGTAAAGCGCGCGCATTTCCTCGGGTAGCTCGGAGAGTGCCCTCTCAAGCTCCTCATCAATGCCGTCCGGCTCTGCCACCATCGGCTCCGAGGTAAGGGCGTCCTCGTATTGAGGAAGGCGGTCGTCCGAGCGGAGAGTAGCAACAGGGGCTCTTTTGACCTGATTGCTCCGTTTAGCAAGCCCGAGCGCAACGTGTGCCGTTTTGAGTACCTTGTCCATACGGACGGTGCTGCTCTCAAGCAGGCGGAACAAGTTAATGACTCCGGGATACCTGCTCTCATAGGCAAAGAGTATATCCTCCGCGCAGGTCGCGGCTCTTGCACCCTCGCGAAGAAGCATGGAGGGCGCGGCGCTGTACGGGTCATCGACATTGCCCGGCAGAGCAAAGAGGTCACGCTCCTGCTCTTTTGCATAGCGGGCGGTAATCAGGGCTCCGCTGTTCTCCTGCCCCGCCGTGACGAGCACGGCACGGCTCATGCCGCTGATGAGGCGATTCCGCTTTGGAAAATTCGTGCGGTAAGGAGGCGTGCCTGGAGAAAACTCCGTCATCACGGCGCCGTTTGAGAGAATATATTTTGCAAGCTCGGTATGCTCCTTGGGATAAAGCACATCAATGCCGCTCCCAATAATGGCAACTACCTTGCCACCTGCTGAAAGTGCCGCCGCCTGTGCAATCCCGTCAATTCCCTTTGCCATTCCGCTGATAACGGTGGCTCCGCCGCGCGCGAGGTCATAGGAAATCTCAAAGGTCTGCCGCATGGCGTACTCGTTGTGCTCCCTGCTCCCGACGATACCGACGGGAAAGCAGGAATTGAGGTCGGGCAGCTTGCCCTTGTAGTAGAGCAGAACGGGAGGAGTCGGAATGGTGCGCAGCAAGGCGGGAAAGGACGGGTCGTCATAGGTGAGAACACCAATGCCGTTCACGGTGACGAAGTCAAGGATATTACGGGCACGGAACAGGTTTTTGTTAGCAAGGCGCTCAACCGTTGCGCCCCGCCTTGGACCAAGCGCGGCACGGAGTGCCTCCTCGTCCGCATCAAAAATCTCCTTGGGAGAGGAAAAGGAGGACCGCAGTCTGGCAAATGCATCTGTTCCCGGGGTCAAGGCATCACTCAGCCAAACCCAGTAGAGTAAGTTTGCCATATACAGTCCTCCCTTTTTACTTCCGCATTTCCCAAAGGAAGATGGAAGCCGCAACTGCGGCGTTCAAAGACTCCGTGGTGGCGCTGATGGGAATAAAAATACTGCCGTCACACGCGGAGGAAACATCCTCGGGAATCCCGTGTCCTTCGTTTCCGATGATCACAATATCGCGAGAAGTAAATGCGGCTTCCCCCAGGGAAATAGCCCTCGGCGCAAGCTCAGCCGCAAGCACCCGACGCCCCGCCTCTCGGTAGGCGCCGACTGCCGCCGCCAGGTCCTCCGTCCTCGTCAAACGCAGACGGAACAGCGCCCCCATGGCGGCACGCACACACCTCTGGCTATACGGGTCCGCGCAATCTGCGCTCATAACGATGCGCTGACAGCCGAATGCGGCGGCGCTTCGCAAAATGGCACCAAGATTGGAGGGGTCCCTGACAGAGGCAAGAAACAGCGTTTTCTCTTCGACAGTTGTAATATCCTTTACTTTATATATTTTAATAATATTTTCAATTTTGTCAAGATATTTTACAACGGCAAGAATGCCCTGCGGCGCCTTTTCGGAGGAAATTTTCTCAAAGCAGCTCCGCGACACAAGCGAAATCGGCACCTCTCCTTGTCCTGCGGAGGAAAGCTTGTCC
>JAFQJX010000228.1 GCA_017397205.1 Clostridia bacterium
CGCCGAGCAGGTGTATGAGATGCTCCTGAACGAGGTAAAGAAGCATCCGACCTCCTCTCTTTCGGGCGGCTCCTCTCAGCAAACGCAGGGGGGCAACCAAAGCGGCGCGGGACAAACAAAGCAGTCCTCTGGCGGCGCACCTACGCAGGGCGGCAACGCAGGCGGCAGCCACACAGGCAGCAACAAGACAGGCAGCAAGACGCGCGGCAAAGGCGCGGGCGCACAGGGGAACAAGCCCTCTGACCTCCAAGGACAAGGCGGCGAAACGGATGATGGCGCGAGCGGCGCACGCCCCGACGAGGGACGGCTTGACGACCACTCCCGCTGGGGCACCGTCGCAGACGACAGCCAGGAGGATGAGTGGACTTGCCGCGTCAAAAGCGCCGTGGAGTCCATTTCCATCAGGGACCCCGAGAAAACGCGGGGTCTGGTACCCCTGTGCGCGGAGCGCGTGCTGGAGGAGCTTGCCGAGGCAAGGGTGGATTGGCGCACCGTGCTTTCCACCTTCGTACAGCAGGAGGTGTGCGACTACTCCTTTTCTCCCCCCGACCGCCGCTTTGACGATACTCCCTTTTACCTGCCCGACTTCAACGATACCACGGAAAGCGTCAAGAACGTGCTGTTTATGATTGACACCTCGGGCTCCATGAGTGACGGCGAGGTGCTGGAGGCGTACAGCGAAATCAAGGGCGCCATTGACCAGTTTGACGGGCGCCTGCAGGGGTGGCTTGGCTTCTTTGACGGCGTTGTCGTCCCTCCGAAGCCCTTCTCGGACGAGGAGGAGTTCCGTATGATTCGCCCCTACGGCGGCGGTGGCACCAGCTTTGACGTCATTTTTGACTACGTCAGGGACGAGATGCAGGAGAGCCCCGTTGCCATCGTCATTCTGACAGACGGCTACGCACCCTTTCCAGACGAGGAGGCCTCCATGGGCATTCCCGTGCTCTGGATGATTAACAACGAGGAAATCTCGCCCCCGTGGGGAAAGGTCACGCGTATTCTGAACGAATAGTCCAAGGTTGTGCAATCTATCACAAAATAAAAGCCCGCCCAAGAGAGTGTCTCTTGGGCGGTTTTCATTCGCTTTTTTATTTTGTAAAGGTGGGCTCGTAGGAGTACACACCCCTGCCGCGCAACAGGATACCGAAATAGTATTTGCGGCAGGCAGACTCAAACATGACGTATACCTCGTCCCCGTCCACGAAAATCTCCTCGCTCATGGGGGGCATCTTGACGTCGCTCAGCAGGTTATGTTCTGTCAGGTGCCAGACGGGCACCTCCTCGCCACCGATGGTAATCGTGGAGTCGTGCTCTCCCGACAGGGCGTTTTCATAAATCAGGAGGTGGGATTTTTTCAGCCCGTAGGAGGTGGAAAGGTAGAAGCGCCCCGCGGCGTCACGTGCCATTCCCTGCACCAAATCGCCAAGCGATACTGCCATAGAGGGGGTTTGTGCAATCCCTGTTTCATGGCTTGCATCCAGGGCATATGCAAACGCCATAGCATTCTGCGTTCCGCCGCCCGCAAGCGTGACCTCGTGGCTGTCCTTGGTTTTATATTTTTCTCCGTCGTGGAACTCTCCCACCCAGAGATAACCGCCGTCCACCGTGCAGAAGGCGGCGCGGCTTTCGGGCACGAATGCGGTTTCAAGCGTGATGCCGTCCCCGTTCTTTGCCGCGAGCAGCTCCGCGAGGGAAAGCGCCCACAGGCAGTTGCCCTCGCCCTCGTCGTCATTGGCAACCCATACGAAATCGCCTGCGGCGGTCAGCCCGCCCGTATGCCCGAGGTAGGGGTCCCCGTCTGCCTGCAGCAGCTCTACGTAGCGGACGGTATCCCGCTCGTCATCTACGATATAAATACGGCTGGGGTCCTCCCCGTTTGCCATGTATCCGCAGGTCAGGTAAATATCCCTGTCGTCAAGATCGGTAAAGCCCTGCGGCACCATACCTGCACCAAGGCCGGGGTTGGTAAATTCCCTGTCCGCGCGGGAGAAAAAGCCGCGGTAAATCAGGGGGGTAATCAGATTGGAGCCAAGGACAATCAGCGCGAACAGCAGCACGAGGCAACCAAGCGCGATGAGCGCCCGAAACAGTATTTTTTTCCAAAGAGGGGTTTTGACGCCTTCCATACGGGGGTCCTCCTGTCTTTCTTTTATGTAAGGGCGACATAATACCTTATGTCTCTGTTGCCTTCAGTATAACATATTTTCTGCCCAAGGACAAGAGGGGGCGGCGGTCCTCTCGGCGGAGGA
>JAFQJX010000028.1 GCA_017397205.1 Clostridia bacterium
CTGAACGAACTGCCTATAAATTCGGCAGCGCGGATAGTCCACAATTTGCTTTATTTCTAATTGGTATTCTGACATTGCTTTTCCTCCAAATAAAAAAGGTGCAGAACTTCGAAATGAAATTCTGCACCACAGGAATTTTTTGTAAAGTAGTTGATTTTTTTGAAAAAGTGTGATATAATTAAATGTCTTGATTGACCACCTCCGAAACTGATTTGTGAGATTTTTTCGGCATCATCATCAAATTGAGATATGTGAGATACCTGATTTTGAAGTACATAAAAAGTACACAGCAGTTTTTCATATAACAAAAACCGCGTAAGATATGAAGAATTACTGACATAATTCAAACGAAAGGGACCGCTTACTATTTAAGGAACAAGTCCTAAAATAGAGTGGGAGTGACTTTTGCTTAGCAAAAGTCAACTGTGATCGTTTCGCAGAAACGGCCATATCATAACGTTTGGCGAAGCCAAATTCATAACCCTGAACTCACAGGTTATGATTGGCTTCGCCTGTTTTTTCTTTTTGCACAGGTGCAAAATATTTTCATAGATTGATTGACAGGAGCAATACCTCGTGATATGATGTATTATGTGAGGAGGAGTATGCTATGGATATACAACTGAAGCGTGGGCTGCTGGACGTATGCGTGCTGGCGGCGATCAAGGACGCGGACTCCTACGGATATCGGATTATCAAGGACCTGAAGCCCTACGTGGAGCTGTCCGAATCCACCCTGTACACCATTCTGAAGCGGCTTGAGCTTGCGGGAATGCTGACGGTGCGAAGCGCAGAGCACGGAGGACGTCTCCGCAAATACTATCATATCACGCGCGCCGGACTTGGCCGCATTGAAGATTTCAAGGACGAGTGGCGCGAGGTAATGACCATTTATCAATTCGTAGCAAGGGAGGATACGGGTCATGCACAAACAGGAATTTCTTGAAATCCTAGGCACACAGCTGTCGGTCTTGCCCACCGAGGACAGAAACGAACGGCTTTGCTTTTACAGCGAGCTGATAGACGACCGCATCGAGGACGGTCTCTCCGAGGAGGATGCCACCCTGGCGGTAGGCGACCCCCGTGTCATCGCCGCACAAATTCTTTTTGACATGCGGATGGAGGCGGGGCAAAGCGACAGCAGAGGCGCCTCTGCCATCCCCGACGGAGGAAAGCCGCGCCTTGGCGCCTGGGGGATGATTCTCTTGGTGCTCGGCGCTCCCGTTTGGTTCTCCCTTCTCGCGGCGGCGGTTTCCGTTGCTGTTTCCCTCTATGCCGCGCTGTGGAGCGTGGTGGCGTCCCTGTGGGCGGTATTCGGCTCCTTTGCGGTTGCCGCTCCCGTCTCTGTGCTTTGCGGCATAGGCATTTCCGTTTTTGAAAGCCCCCTGACGGGACTTGCCTTGGGCGGGGCAGCCCTCGTGCTTGCGGGCTTGACCGTGTTTTTGTATTTCGGCTGTCTTGCGGCAACAAAGGGCACCGTACAGCTTACCAAGCTGCTTTTTCGCCTGACAAAACGCGCCTTTCCGATAGGAGGTGAGCACCGTGCGTAAATCGACAAGACTGTGGCTGATCGTTGCCGGCACCCTCGTGGTGCTGGGACTGTTGATTTGTTTGGGGGCCATGGCGACGATGAAATGGGATTTTTCTCTTCTTTCTTTTCCGAAGCACACCCTCAACACGCACCAAATCACCGAGGCGTTTACCGATATTTCCATCTCGACGCGCACATCAGACGTCGTGCTCGTTCCGAGTGACGGAGACGGCGTCACGGTGGAGTGCTACGAGAGCAAAGGTCTCTCTCACACCGTTTCCGTCGAGGACGGCGTGCTGACCGTCAAGCTCTCTGACACGAGGAAATGGTACGAGCGCCTCTCGTTTGGCTTTGCGAGGCCGAAGGTGACCGTTTCCCTGCCTGCGGGCGAATGGGGCGCCCTCGGCATCTCCCTCAGCACGGGCGACGTCACGCTGCCCGAGCATTTTTCCTTTGATTCCGTCACGCTTCAGGCGAGCACGGGCGACGTTGACCTGCGCGCCTCCTCCAGAGGCGCTGTCAAAATCACTGCCTCAACGGGGGACCTTTCCCTGACGGGCGTCGGCGCCGCCTCGCTTGAGCTTTCCGTTTCCACGGGCAAAATACAGCTCTCGCAGGTGCGCTGCACGGGGAATTTGAGTATGAGCGCCTCCACGGGAAAAGCAATCCTGACCGATGTCACGTGCAACAATCTCACGTCAAAAGCCGACACGGGAGACCTCCTGATGACCGAGGTGATTGCCTCGGGCACCGTCACGCTTGAAACAGACACCGGCGACGTCACCCTCGCGGGATGCGATGCCGCCGAGCTGTTCATTACCACCGATACGGGCGACGTCAGGGGCACCCTGAAAAGCGACAAGGTGTTCCTCGCCAGGACCGACACGGGGCACGTCGACGTCCCCAAGACCGTCACAGGCGGCAGATGTGAGATAACCACCGATACGGGAGATATCCGCCTGTCCGTTGAGTGACCGTCCGAGCAACCCATCTCCAACGCATGCAAGGAGGACCTATGACCCATACCATGAGATTAAACGCACGGCCGTTTGAAATGATAGAAAGCGGCAAAAAGACGGTTGAAATGCGGCTGTATGACGAAAAGCGCAGGGCGATCTCCGTAGGGGATGAAATCGTATTCGTCCACCGCGACGATCCCTCGCGCCGCCTGACCTTGACCGTCGTCCGCCTGCACCTGTTTGATAGCTTCGCGGCGCTGTACCGCGCCCTGCCGCTCACCGCTTGCGGCTACACGGACGCGGAGCTGGCAACTGCCTCCCCCGACGATATGTGTGCGTATTACTCCCGTGAGGAGCAGGAGCGATACGGCGTTGTCGGTATCGAGATGCGGCTTTTGTAACCCAAAAGCGCCCGCCGCACGAAAGGTGCGGCGGGCGTTTCCTGCTTCTGCGAGTGTCTTTTCTCCTGGAATTGTAAATATGTGAATGCACGAAGGCAAGATCACCGAGAGAGGAATGCGGCAGCCCTTTGCCAAAGCCGATAAATCCACGAGGAGGCAGGGTCAAACACTACGACGTCCCCCGCGCCCAGCAGCATACGCAAGAGGTATACGAGAAGCAACAGGGCAACCGATATGCCGAGCGTCCATGCATACCCCCTCCTGTTTTTCCTGACGTGAAAAAAGAACAGCAGGCACAAAACGGGCACCACCGCCCAGAATAGGGGATGGTAGTGAAAAGCGGCGGCAAAATCCAGCCGCAGGCAGGACAAAAGCGCGCGGGTCATTCCGCAACCGGGGCAGGACACCCCAAGGAGCGCCTTGATGGGACAGGTGATGCGCAGCAGGCGCAGGCACACACAGTAAAGCACAAGTCCCAGCACGAGCAAAAGCGGCGCCTTGTATTTTTGAAGGATTCGTTTCATATGCACCCACGGGACGTTTCTTTTGATACTTTACTATACCATTTTCGGGTGCTCTTGTCAATGTGGGAGCCACGCGTTTTTAAAGATAAGACGTAGACTTTGGGGCTTGCAAGCACCTCCTGATTGTGGTACAATAAAGCAAGAAACGACAAGGAGCCGCACATGAAAACCATTGCCAGCTTTGAGGTGGACCACGATCTCGTGGTACCGGGAATGTATATCAGCCGCGTGGACGGGGACGTCGTGACCTACGACCTGCGTACCCGCCGCCCCAACTGCGGGGACTATATGAGTGACCTCACCATGCATTCGGTGGAGCATATGCTTGCCACCCTGCTCCGCAACGGTCCCATCGGGGAGTCCGTCGTTTACTTTGGACCCATGGGGTGCCAGACGGGCTTTTATCTGCTCGTGCGTGACGGGGTGGAGCCGCAAAAGGTCTATGAAACCCTGTGCAGCACGCTCTCCGAGGTGGAGCGTCAGCCCGAAATGTTCGGGCAAAGTCGCCGCGCCTGCGGCAACTACAAAAACCTATCCCTTGCTGCCGCAAAGGAGGAGTGCAGACGGTATCTGGACGTCCTGCTTTCCCGCGGTGCAAGCTTTACCTATCCAAAAGGAGACGAGGCATGATTGGTATTATCGGTGCAATGGAAAAGGAGGTCGCCACGCTGCTGTCGCGGCTTGAGGGCAGAGCGGCACGCGAGATTTGCGGAATTACCTACTACACGGGTACCCTTGAGGGGCAGGAGGTTGTCGTCGCGCGGGCGGGAATCGGCAAGGTCAACGCCGCCCTCTGTGCGCAGACCATGATTCTCTCCTTCTCCCCCACTCTCATTCTGAACACGGGTGTTGCGGGCGCCCTTGCGCCCGACCTGGACGTGGGTGACTGCATCGTCGCAACGTGCTACGTCCAGCACGATATGGACACCACCGCCTTTGGCGACCCCGCAGGGCTGCTCTCGGTTGGCGGACGTGAGCTGGTGGAGCTCCCCGCAGACGAAGCGGCTGCCGCGCGGCTTCTGGCTGCGGCGCAGCAGGTAGGGCTCCGCGCCCGCTACGGCAAGCTTGCCTCGGGCGACCAGTTTATCTCCCGACAGGAGCAAAAGGAGCGCATCTCTCACCTCTTTGCAGCAGACGGCTGTGAAATGGAGGGTGCCGCGATTGCACACGCCGCCTGTGCGGCAGGGGTGCCCGTTTGCTCCCTGCGCGTGCTCTCCGACAGAGCAGACGGCGAGGCACAGGTGGACTATCCTACCTTTGTTACGCAGGCGGCAGAAAAAAGCGCCGAGGCAACCCTTGCATTTTTGCGCCTGTAACGCGCGCCCATGACACAACTCGGACATAGGAAAGTGCTTGCACTTTCCTATTTTTTTCGCACTTTCCCTGACTTGTCTTGCCCCCGCGTGCATATCCTCGTATAAAAGGAGGAGTCACCATGCAGAACACGAAACGTGCCGCACACCTATGGGAGGAGGAGGGGGTGCCGCTCCTGGAGGCAATCCTGCTCCGCGACCTGCCAAGCGAGGTGCACCCGCAAATACAGGCATATTATGACGCCCTCTGGCAGGCGCTGCTGGAGGAAACAGAGAAGCGTCTTTTGCCCGCGCTTGTGCGCGCCTACCGCGAGGACACCCGTCCAAGAAAGCGCTTTTGCCACGGGAGGGGGCGCCTTGTGCTTTCCCTTGTGGGGGAGGAGGCGGACGGCTACCTGAGTGTTAAGCGACGGCTCTCCTACGTGCAGAAAGGAGAGGAGCGCACAGTCACACACGGAGAGGTGTTTTCCACGGAAAGCGGGCGGCTGCTGCCCCTTTCCCATTTTTGCCCCCGGCACCCAAGACCCCTGCGCGGCAAGCGCAGAACGCGCGCCCTGCGGGAGGCGATACGGCGGCAGGACTACGTGGTGCGAGGGGGTGTCGCGCATCTTGTGACCGCGACGGACGAGATGCCGCTTAAGGGACGGACGGATGCGCCGCGCTCTTAAGGGCACGGCGCAATGAATTGCCCTTGCGGGCATGAATTGGCTTGCGCCGTGAATTGCACCTGTGGCGCATAAATTGCCTTCGGCATTGAACAGTGAGGATGCGTCGCGCGCGACGCATCCGCCCGTTTTCCCCCTTGTTTTCCGAGATGCTTGATTTTTGCCCCCCGTTAGACTATAATGAATAAAAACAACCGCGCGCGCGTGCCGCGCACCGAGGCGCGCGGAAACGGGAGCAAAAAGGGGGAAACGGAGATGAAGCAATCCTGTCAGGCACTGTTCGTTCTGACCTTTGTCTACGTAGGCGTCTTTTCCCTCTCCTCGCTCGTGCCTCTGCCGTGGGTAGGCGTGCTGCTTGAGGTTGCCGCCGTGGGAGCCGCCCTGCTTGTCAGTCGCCGCACCCTGCTTTGCAAGGCGGCGCCCGAGGACGTCGGCATCGGCTTTTCTCTGCGACCCGTTCTGCCATCGCTTCCACTTCTGCCCCTGTTTCTTGCCCTTGTGATTGGGCTGTCGCTCGGGTGCGAGAAGCTCGGCTCCCTCGTCGGCTATGACGGTGCCTATGACTACGGGGACAGCTTCTGGCTTTGCCTACTGACCTCCGCCCTCCTACCTGCCGTCACCGAGGAGCTGTTCTGCCGCTACGTATTTCTGCGCCGCCTGACGCCCTACTCTCCCATGGGTGCGGTGCTTGCCTCCGCCCTGTTCTTTGCGTTTCTGCACGGAAACCTCGTGCAAATTCCCTACGCCTTCGTCGCGGGCGTGCTGCTGGGTGGGCTTGCCGTAGCAAGCGGCTCCGTCCTGCCAGGGATGCTGTTCCATTTTGCCAACAACGCCCTTTCCATTTCACTTCACTTCATTGGCGACGGCGTTTTCGGCGTGCTCCTCCCCTATCTTCTTGCGCTTGCCTGCCTTGTGGGGCTGACCCTGCTGCTGGTGTTCCGTCGGCGGTATGCGGTGGGCGTGCGGCGCCTCCTTGAGAGACGGGAGCTCACCTCCGCCCAAACGGTCGGACAGGTGCTTGCCTCCCCGTGCCTGATTTTTCTTTTGATTTTCGCCGTCCAGGCGGTTTTGCGAGGTGTGTGATGACTGAACAGGACAAGCTCTATATGAATACCTGCATTGCCCTCGCAAGCGAGGCGGCGGCGCGTGACGAGGTTCCCGTGGGTGCCCTGATTGTGCAAGGGGACCGCGTGATTGCAAGCGCGTCCAACACCCGTGAGGAGAGCAAATGCGCCACCCATCACGCCGAAATATTAGCCATTGAGGAGGCGTGCCGCACGCTTGGCGGCTGGCGCCTGCCGAATTGCACCCTCTACGTCACGCTGGAGCCCTGCCCCATGTGCGCGGGCGCCGCAATCAACGCCCGCATTGACCGCGTGGTATACGGTGCGCCCGACCCCAAGGGTGGCGCGCTGGGGTCACTCGTCAACCTGGCAGAGGTGCCCTTCAACCACAAGCCCGAGGTGGAGGGGGGCGTGCTGGAGGCAGAGTGCGCCGAGGTACTCACCTCCTATTTCCGCCGCAAAAGAAAGCCAAAGGAGGTCACGCCGTGAAGCAGCCCTATATTGAATGTGGAAAAATACTCACCACGCACGGCGTGCGCGGCGCTGTCAAGGTGGAGCCGTGGTGCGATGCACCCTCCGTCCTGACAGGACTGACATACGTCTATTTCAAAACCCCCACGGGCTATGAGGAGCACAAGCTTCTCGGCGGCTTCGTGCGCGGCTCGGGTGCCACCCTGACGCTGGAGGGCATTTCCACGCCCGAGGAGGCACAAAAGCTGCGAGGCCGCGTGCTGTATACACGCCGCGAGGAAATACCCGTCGCGGAGGGCGAGATGCTGCTCTGCGATATGATAGGCCTTCCCGTCATTGACAGACGGAGCGAACGGGTCTACGGCACGCTTGCGCGCATTGAGGACTCCCCTGCCGCCCCCCTGTACGTTGTCAGAACGGCGACGGGAGAGGTGTACCTCCCTGCCGTGCCCGCGTTCGTGAAGGAACTCAGTCCAAGCGGTATTTATATTGAGCCAATTGAGGGATTTTTTGATGAAGTTTAACATTCTGACCTTATTCCCCGATATGGTGGAGGGGGTGCTGTCCACCTCCATTATCGGGCGCGCGCGTCAGGCGGGTCTAATTGAAATTGCCACCCACCAGATACGCGATTACAGCGCCAACCGCCACCGCAACGTGGACGACACCCCCGCAGGGGGCGGCGTCGGCATGGTGATGACGGCACAGCCCATTTACGATTGCTACCTGGCGGCGGTCAAGGACAGCCCCGTGCCGCGCGAGGCGCGCCGCGTGATTTATCTCTCCCCCAAGGGGCGCGTGTTCAACCAGCAGATTGCCGAGGAGCTGTCCCATTACGGAGAGCTGGTGCTCCTGTGCGGCCACTACGAGGGCGTGGACCAGCGGGTGCTGGACGAAATCGTGGACGAGGAGCTTTCCGTCGGTGACTATGTGCTGACGGGCGGCGAGCTTCCCGCCTGCATCGTGGTAGACGCCGTTGCACGCCTGCTGCCGGGCGTGCTTGCCGACCCTGCCTGCTACGAGGGAGAAAGCATTGCCACGGGGCTTCTGGAATACCCCCAATACACCAAGCCCGCCGTCTGGAACGAAAGGGAAATCCCCGCCGTTCTGCTCTCGGGCGACCACGCCAAGGTAGACGCCTGGCGCCAGGAGCAGTCCCTTGCCCTGACGCGTGAGCGCCGCCCCGACCTGTACGAGGCGTACCTCGCGGCGCATCCCCCCGTCCCTGCCAAGAAAAAAAGAAAAAAGGCGCCCCCCGGGGACGCCTGATACCAATTCAAAAAGCGCGAGTGGGTGACGTCCTTTTCGGTGCCTTTACGGTCTCCGCTAAGAGCATCCCCCACTCGCTTCCCATGCCTCTCCTTTTGTGTTACCCTAACATCACGTCCAGCAGCATCATCACGGCAAAGCCAAGAACGATTCCCGCAGTTGCAAAATAAGGGTGCGTCTCTTGGCTTTTCTGGCACTCGGGAATAAGCTCATGAACCGCGACCAAAATCATTGCTCCGGCAGCAAACGCAAGCGCGTACGGAAGAATCGCCTCCACGTAAACAACCAGCAACGCGCCCATCACGCCGGCGATCGGCTCAACCATACCCGTGGCCTGACCGTACAAAAAGCTTTTTCGCCTTGAAAGCCCCTCTCTGCGGAGGGGAACGGAAACCGCC
Organism: Clostridia bacterium; assembly: GCA_017397205.1. Taxonomy (GTDB): domain Bacteria; phylum Bacillota; class Clostridia; order Oscillospirales; family CAG-272; genus UBA1740. The sequence continues at coordinate 8,596 of JAFQJX010000028.1, forward strand.
GCCCCCTCAGGAAAATTCTGCAGTCCAATTCCGACGGCGACCGTAATAGCGCCCATCAGGGCCTTGGCATCGTAGGCACCGCTCTGCAGAACGCCAAAGGCAACGCCGACCGCCAGACCCTCTGGGATATTATGCAGTGTAATAGACAAAATCAGCATGCCGATTCTGCCGAAGCGCGCATTTTTGCTATCCCCGGGGCTTGCGAGCCCCCGCCTTGTCAGCGATATGACCTTATCGCTGATCCACATGAACGTTGCACCGAACAGAAAGCCGACTGTAGCTACAAGGTAAGCAGGCAGCCCCGATGCCACCTCCGCACGCTCTATGGCGGGCTGCAGAAGTGACCAGAAGCTTGCCGCAATCATCACACCGGAGGCAAATCCGAGCATCAGGTTAAATACCCTTTGCTCAGGGGACTTGAAAAAGACCACCGTTGCAGCACCAAGAGCGGTTACAAGCCACGTTCCAAGCGTTGCAAGCAGCGCCATCAATACAACAGGGTTCATATTGTACCTCCTTTATAATTATATTTTTGAAGGAGATATTGTGTGCCTTCAAAAATACAACGAAGGTCCGCTTTAAAAGCCGCGCCCTCGCTCCAAATCGGAGCGAGGGCGGTTTTATCAAAAGTGCAAGCCGAGGGGGCGGAGGGCGGCGCATCCCCCCGTCCCCGCCAAGAAAAAAAGAAAAAAGGCGCCCCCCGGGGACGCCTGACCCCATGATACAAAAAGAGCAGAGAATGACCTCATTCTCTGCTCTTTCCTTTGGGTGCCTTACAGAATCTGCCTGTCTACGCCAATGGCGCGGAACAGCTCCCTGATAATCAGGAGGCACGCCACCTGCGAGGGGTGCACTCTGTCCCAGCCAAGATAGGAGGAGTGGCGGTAGCGCAGGTATTCGTCAAAGGGTGCCTGCATGTCCACGCACAAAATGCCGCGGCTCTCGCAGATGCGCTTCATGGCAGCGCCATATTCGTCCATTCTGATTCTCATAGGGTCGCTTTTCAGGGGCTCCATAAAGAAGGGGGTCAGGAAAATCATCTTGGCGCCTGCCGCCTCAGTTTTGTCAATCATCTCGTTGAGGTTGCGGCGGTACTCGTTGAGATCCGCCGCCTGCTCGGGAATGGTGGGGGCATCCATCTGGCGCCAGATGTCGTTGACGCCAATC
>JAFQJX010000229.1 GCA_017397205.1 Clostridia bacterium
AGATTGGCGCGGGGGGTGCCGAGCCGGACGGACACGCGATGCTCTCTCGGCAGGGGGGTGGGGGTGGCTGCCCTCCAGAGCTTGCGGGCGTTCAAGACAAGGAACAGCACGCCAAGCAGGGCAAAGAGATACGGCAGAAGGGCAACCAGGAGGTTGAGGAGAAAGGCGACGGGGTGAGAGACGATTGCTTCCGTGAGCGCCTCCCCCTCAAGCGAGAAAAAGTCGGGGGTGTATTCCCACACGACGGTAGGCAGAATGCCGCCGAAGAAATTCAGAACGGAGTGCAGCCCGACGGTGTACCAGAGGTTGCCCGTGTTGTAATACACGTAGGCAAGCAGGAAGCCGAGCAGGGTGGCGTAAAAGAACTGCTCCAGGTTCCCGTGGAACAGCCCGAAGGCAATGCCGGAAAACAAGACGCAGGGCCAGGTGCCCATGCCGCAAGTGCGGTCAATTAACAGCTTGCGGAAAAACAGCTCCTCCATCACGGGGGCAATCACCAAGCTGTAAAGGCAGGTCAGCCACAGGGCGGAGCTTTCCAGCGCCTCGGTCAGGTCCTCGCCCTGCTCAATCCCGACGAAGCTCTCCACAACGGAGTTGACGCTCTGCCCGATGATGCTGCCGCCTATCATCAGCGCAAAGGCAATCAGCGCGAAAATCAGAAAGGTACGGAAGGAGATGCGGCGCCTTGCGGGCGGCGTTTTGGGAATGCCCAGAAGGCACAGCAGGGAAAGCGGTGTTGCAATCAGGTAAAGCGAGACGATGGTAATGGTCCAATTGAGCCAATCGGGGTACGCCGTGGCGTTGGGGTGGAGCCAGAGATAGACAGCGGAAAGCAGGATTGCCGCGACGTTTGACACCAGGCACAGCACGAAATAGGTCAGCCCCAGGCGGTTGGTCGCACGGGAATAGGGCTTTTTATCAAAGGGGGCGGGGGCGCCGTAATAGAAATCATCCATATCGTTTCATCCTTTTCTTGGTATCTCTATTGTAACATACGCAGGCGAAAAATACAAGATTCTGTCCAAGGGGAGGCGTCGGCTACTCTGCGAGGGCGACGAAAAAGCCCCGCGCCCCGTCTCCGCACGAGAAAAACGCCGTGTCAGAGGAGAGGGTGAGGGTGGCGGCGCCGTGGTCGGCAGGCAGATAAAAGAGGAGGAAGCGGCTTTCCTGCCAGACGAGCGACCACGGCGCCTCGCGCGTATAGAGCCGCAGGGCATCACAGTACGCGGAGAGGGAAAGCCCTCCCTGCCGCATGGCAAGGGCGTGGGGCACGCCGACGCAGTAAAGCACGTTCGCTTCTCCTTCGGGGGTGACAAAGCCGTATGCGGGGGCGTAGGTGGAGAGCCAGAGCGCCGCCCCTGCGGTACGGGGGTCGGACCCTGCCGCGGAGAGGGAAAGAAGCTCACCCTCCGAGGGGCACAGGGAAAGGGAGATGCCGTAGCCCGTATGCAGGCAGGTCGTTCCTGCCGCCGCGCCTGCCTCCTCATAGGTCAGATAGGCGCGCGTCACGTAGGGGGTGACGGGATAGCCCGCCGCAATCAGGTCCGTGCAAAGCGCGTGCAGGGCAAGCAGCGCCTCCCCCTTCAGGCGCAGCCCCCTCTCTGCCAGGACGTAGGGGGTCTCTC
>JAFQJX010000230.1 GCA_017397205.1 Clostridia bacterium
CCTCGCCACCCCCTTTCGAGACGGGAGCATTGACTGGGACGCTCTTAGCGAAATGATTGACACGCAGATTGACGGCGGTGTGAGCGCCATCTGCATCTGCGGCACGACGGGAGAGGCCGCCACCCTGACGGACGGAGAGCGCCTGCGGCTGGTGGCGCGCGCGGGTGAGCTGATTGACGGACGGGCGGACTATATCGTGGGGGTGGGCTCCCCCTCCACCTCGCGCTCGGTTTCCTACGCGCGGCACGCCGCCGCAAACGGGGCGGATGCGCTTCTCGCCGTCACCCCTTATTACAACAAGGGCACGCGCGACGGTATCACCACCCATTTCAAAACGCTGGCGGACGTGACGGAGCTGCCCGTCATTCTGTACAACGTCCCTGCGCGCACGGGGGTCAACCTGACGGTTTCCCATATTGAGGAGATTGCCCGTCACCCCAATATCAAGGGGCTGAAGGAGGCGGGGGATTCCCTTGATAAGCTGGTGGACTTTATGGCGGCGCTGGGCGGCAGAGTCAAGCTGTATGCCGGCAACGACAGCCATTTCGTGCCCTCGCTTGCGCTGGGGGGCAGCGGCGTGATCTCCGTTGTATCGGGCATTCTGCCCGCCGAAATGACGGACATCTGGCGCCTGTGGAAGCAGGGCAGACACGAGGAGGCGATGCAACGGCAGCTGACGTTTTTGCCCCTGATACGGCTCCTCTTTGAGGATACCAACCCTGCGCCGCTCAAATGCGCGCTCTCCATGATGGGGCTTTGCACGGGAGAACTGCGGCTTCCGCTTTCGCCCGTTTCCCCCGCACTTGCCGAAAAAATACGGCGTCAGCTGGGGCTTGGAAATTGACAAACGCACCCCCCTGTGCTACAATGTAGAAAAACAAAAAACAGGACGGAACCCGTGATGCGTATGCGTAAAAAGAAGCACGGCGCCGAGCGCCTTGCTGCCATGTCACATTATCTGCTTGAAAGGCCCGACGTGCCCATGGAGGCGCCCGCCTCGCTCTTTGACGGAGGGGACGGGGTTTGTCTTGAAATCGGGTGCGGCAAGGGCGGCTTTGCCTGCGGCATGGCGGCGGCGCATCCCACGGTGAATTTTATCGCCCTGGAGCGCGTGCATGACGTCATGGTGATTGCCACGGAGCAGGCAGAGAGCCGCAAGGAGGAGCGCACGCGCGACAACCTCCGCTTCGCGGTGGCAGATGCAAACGACCTGACCGCCTGGTTTGCGCCGCATACCCTGGATGCCGTTTATCTCAATTTCAGCGACCCCTGGCCCAAGGCGCGGCACGCCAAGCGCCGCCTGACCCACCGCCGCCTGCTGGAGCTGTATTTCACGCTCATCAAGGACGGTGGCGCCCTTTTCTTCAAAACGGACAACCGCCCTCTCTTTGACTTCACCCTGGAGGAGCTTGCCGCCCTCGGAGTCACCCCCGACTACGTGACCTACGACCTGCACGCCTCCCCCTACAATGAGGGGAATATCCGTACCGAATACGAGGAAAACTTTTCGGCAAAGGGCTTTTCCATCAACGCCCTGCGCCTGACGGTGCACCACAAGTGATTGTATTGACCTCGCAAAGCAAGAGCAACTTCTGCTCTTGCTTTTATTTTTTTGCGTTTTTTAATATTCAGTTTACATTCCCCCATTAAAATACCGTCATAAATAGGATAGAGTGGGAGGGTATATTATGAACGCAACCGAAAACACCACCGTACAGCAGGCAGCGATCTGCCCTGAGCAGGAAAACAAGAAGAAGCCCACCGCCAAGGGCACGAGAAAGCGGTGGTTCCGCGCCGTCAAGGGTGTCATGCGCTGCTTTATCAAGGAGTCCAGATTCGTCTATCTTGGCGACAAGATTGAAACGGGCGCCATCATTCTCTCCAATCACGAGGGGACCTCTGCGCCCCTTGCGCTGGAGCTGTACAGCAATCTGCCCATTCGCTTCTGGGGCGCCCACGAAATGAATGACGGGCTGATTTCCACCTACAAGTATCAGTCCAATATTTATTACCACGAGAAAAAGCACTGGAACATCTGGGCGGCGCGTGCCTTCTGCCTGCTTGCCTCTCCCCTGACAAATCTGTTTTACAAGGGGCTGAACCTCATTTCCACCTTTCAAGACTGTCGGCTGAGGCACACGCTCAAGGAAAGCGTTGCCGCGCTGCGCGAGGGCAACAACCTCGTCATTTATCCCGAGGTCTCCGACAAGGGCTACCTCAAGGAGTTGGAGGGCTTTCACCAGGGCTTTGCCCTGCTTCTGAGTTACTGCCTGCGGCAGGGCGTGGACGCCCCCGTTTACGTGGCGTACTATAAAAAAGAAGAAAAAACCTACGTCATTGATAAGCCCGTTTACATCTCGGAGCTGCTTTCCACCAACACCTCCCGTGAGGAGCTGGCCGAGGCGCTGTGCACGCGCTGCAACGAGCTTGGCAAAATGGCGGTGTAATCACAAGCATAGCAAAAAGACGGAACCGCGGTTCCGTCTTTTTCGTTTTCCGCCCTTTCCGTTTCGGTCACCCTCGCAGATGCAGCGGCCGCAGCAGCTCGCCCGCGCGCCGCACGAGGTAGGAGAGGACCGTTTCCTGCTCCTCCACGGTATGGTGTACGCCCGTATGCGCCCGCATTTCACCGGAATGCGTGGGGGTGCGGCGCCTGCCGTCCGCAGGAATGGGCACAAGAAACGTCAGCACGAGCGCGCCAATCAGGAGTGCTACGAGAAAAACGCCCCAAAGTCCGCCGTTCTGCTGCATTTCGTCCTCTCCCCTGCGTTTTCTTTTATTTTTTCTTTTTCCGCCCGCATTTATACTTGTAAAAGAAGCCGAAAGGGATTACAATAAAGGTAAGAGAAAAAAGGAGGGGATACGATGAAACGGTTTTTTTGGGGGACTTTCCCGTCTTTTGAAGTGCAATCCCGCGTGGCACGCCCGCTTTGACCTGGGCGAGGCGGTTTACCGAAACGAGGGGGACGCGACGCCCGCCTTTTCCTACGCGCTCAAGGGAAGCTTCAAAATCACCCTGCGGCAGGTGCTTGCCGTGGGGACGTCGCTTGCGTGCCTGTGCCTTATCGGAAAGCGAAGCAAGCAATCACGGAAAAATTAAAAAGCGCCTGCCGCACGGCAGGCGCTTTGCATTTGCTTTATTTGGAGAGGAACCAGATGAGGACGTAGGCGATAATGAAAACGGGGGAGGACCAGATGATCACGGCACCCGTGCCGACGGCAAGGTTGATTGCCTTGTCCTTGGTCATGGTTTTGAAAAAGGTTTTGGTATTTGCGGGCAGGTTTTTGAAAAAGGTGACGGTGTTTTTCGGCAGGTTTTTGAAGAAGCGCCCGAATGCACACCAGAATGCCACGAAGCCGCGGCCAAAGGCAACGCACTTACCTGCAATTTTGGTCCAAAGGGTCACCAGTTTCTCGCGGATTTTCAAAAAGAATGCTTTCATTTCCAAATCTCCCATACGGTATTACCGTTCATACAGTATCATTTTACTCTATTTTTTTGCTCCTGTCAAGGGGGAAATCAGAACAGAACGCTCCGTTGATTTTTCAAAAAAGCACTTCGGTAAGAAATGCCCCAATTTCACAATCCGGAAATCGGGACCACCTGAACGGCGTGACCCGCACCCCCGTTTTTGACATACTTGACATCTACGGCATTCATTGATATAATTATAGAGAAGATCTTTTTAAAACACGCATGAAAGGAGAACTCTTATGAATCGCTCACTCATATCTCGTGTCCTGTGCATCGCACTCACTTTGACTATGATATGCGGTGCCTTGACGGTTCTTCCCGTTTCCGCATTGGATGAGTCCACCGTTGTCGGGTACTCAAGGCAGGATGCCTGGGTCACTAACTGGACCGGCTCTCCCACCCTGACCAACGGCGGATGGAGCAGCTCTCAGGTTTGGGTGTCCCAAGACGGTGACCCCTATAACCCCTACGTTGGCTTTACCTCTGCCTACCAGGAATCCATTTCCATTGATGGCTCCACCGGGGTTCTGACCCTCACCGACCTTCCCACCGATTTCTCCATGCAGCTCTATATTCAAAAGTCCGACATCACCAATGCCGACAGCATGGCGCTGGTATTTGACGTGTATTACGAGAACGGCAGCTTTCCAGGGTTGCAGCTGAAGCTGCCCAGGCACACCTGGAGTGGCAAGGCGTTTATGTCCATCGGCACAGACGGCGCCATCACCTTCCCCTACTACTCCAGAGTTGATAACTCCGGCAAGAGTCTGGCCGAGGGCTGGAACACCGTCGTGCTGTATAACGTCAACACCTACACCGACTCCACCCTGTCGGGCGTTACCTTCTATCTTGACGTTCTGAACAGCACCAACCCCGGTATACTGGACCTGGGTGTCACCGAGGAAGACCTGGCAGATATGTATCAGCGCAACATGACTCAGGGCTCTACCTATGACCGTGAGCTCATGACCCTGCGCGGCTATGCCGCCTCGGGGGGTGCTACCCTCTCTATGCTGAGTGCCACCGGTACCCTGCAGATGCGGAATATCCGCTACTCTCTCCTGACCCCTGAGCAGGACCTGTATACCGTCACCTTCGAGGGATACGATGCCTACACTGCCCACGTTCCCGCCGACGGCGGCTCCTACGAGATTACTCTGCCCGCCGTGGCAGGCATCAACGCCTGGCAGGATCAGAACGGGGTAGCCTACACCCCCGGTCAGGATGCCTCTGTTTCCTCCAATATGACCTTTTCCAAGGCAGGAGAAAACACGACCTATTCCGGCTATTCCTTCCACAACGTGTATGAGCCCAAATGGGAAAACCAGAGCGTGAAAAACCACTCCTGGGGCTACAGCTGCATGACCGTCAACGGTGCTACCGACTGGTCACCCGTCTTGCAATGGGCAACCAGCACAGGCGTCGCTTTTGACAGCGCAGAAAACACCATCACCGTCACCGGTCAGAGCTTGGACTATGAGATGCAGTTCCTGACCCAAAACGTGCTGGCAGAAGGTGCCGCAGCCATTTCCATAGACGTATACTTTGACGGCGAAACCTTCTCCGGCGTTAATCTCTTCGCTATCAAATCAGGTCTTAACAAGAGCCTGCTTAGCGTAGATAAGAACGGCTATTTGCTGGATTCCGATCTGCAGCCCACCTCCCAGAGAATGACCGTCGGCTGGAACACCCTGCACCTGTACGCCATTCCCCGGTACGATGCCCAAGATACCTGGACCGGGCTGACCCTCTATACCACTCTGGGCACGAACGATACGCCTACCTCCTACTCCTACGGTATCACCGAGGGAGAGCTGGCAGGTATGCAGTCGTTCACCCTGACGACAGAGGGCAACACCGACCTGAAGAACGTGGGCGCGCTCCGCATTCGACCCGTCGTGCAGGAAACCTATGACGACACCAACTACCGCTCCTATACCTTCAGAAGCATTCGCGTCATGAACCTGACCGAAACCGATGACCTGTTGAAGGTATCCTATGAGGGCGTGGGTTCTCTGAACCAGTATATTTCCTCTATCGCTTCTACTACTCCCCTGACCCTGGGACGAGGGCTGTGGACAGATGCAGAGGGCAACTACTACCGTGGCGGAGATAAGCTGATTCTGGAGGGACACACCACCCTGACCCCTGTGAAGCTCTCTGCCGCCAATCTGGCGCTTGACGGACAGGTCACGTTGAATATGAAGCTGTCCAAGGCGGTTGTCGACGCCTACGGTGCAACCGAAGCCCGATTGATTTGCCAAGACAAGACTTATGACGGCATTCTGGAGGGAGAATATTACGTATTTGCAGTAGAAGGCATTCGTGCCTACGAGATGGGCGTGACCCGGGCATATACCTTTTCCCTGACCATTGACGGAGACACCGTATCCACCTACGGTGCCGTGGAATATTCTCCTATGATCTACGCACAGCGTAAGTACGGAAAGGAAACCTCCTCTCAGGAGCTGAACAACGTTGTGGCGGCAATGGTACAGTATGCATACGCCGCTGAGGTAAGCGCCAAGGGTGCCTCCGCCATTCTCGACGAATTTAACGCCGCTACCGGTGCTTCCATGACCTTCTCCACCGATGCCTATACTCAGAAGGGCATCGAGGTTGATACCTCCGCTATTTCCGGTATGGTACGCGTGGGTGCCACCCTGACCCAAGGCATTCAGCTTCGGTTCGACGTAACCGAGGAAATCACCGCCCTGGAGGTTGTGGGGATCGGTACCTTCCAGGCTGAAAACGGTAGCATCACCGTTTCCGAGCTGCACGCAGGTATGCTGACGTCTAAGCTGACCTTGCGGTTTGTCACCGCCGAGGGAACCCTCGACGCTACCTACTCCGTTGCAAACTTCCTTGACGGTGCCGCCGCAAACGAAGAGTTTACTGTGGCACAGCGGCAGCTTGCTATGGCTACCTCTATCTATATGTCTGCAGTAGCAGAGTACGTGGAAAGCGAGTAAGGAGGAGCAAGATATGAAGGAATATAGGACCCCTGAGCTTACGATACTGGTCTTTGAGACCGATGACGTGATCACAACCAGCCAGGTTGCGGTAACGCCTCGCCCTGTTCTTGAGGACGATCAGTTCTGAAACATCTGCTATGGATGCAAAACCGCAAATAAAAGGAGCCGTCTGCCCACGGGCAGACGGCTTATTTTTCACCTCTCTGACGAAGGGAAAGCAAAAAGAGAGCAACGCCTTAAAAACGGTTGATATCTACAGAAGGGAGCGTCGGTAGGTGAGCAGATGGAACTCTGCCGTGACGTCGAGGTGGGAGAGGCGCGCCAGGCGCTCCTTGCCCTCCCTTGGGGTGCGGAAGTAGTAGGGGGTCATGGAAAAGAGCGCCCCGATTTGCTCGCTTCCGTCAAGAGACAGACGGGTGGAAATCAGATCCTCGTGCAGAAGACGAAAGCCCGCGAGGGCAAAGTCCTGCACCTCGTTTTCGTAGGGCGTGTCGTACAGCACCTGCTTCAATTCAAAAAGGTGACGGCGCGCGGGGATTGCCATGATCAGAATACCGTCCTGCCTAAGAATCCGCAGATATTCCTCCCTTGCAAGCGGCGCAAAGAAATTCAGCACCATGTCGGCGCAGCCGTCGGAGAGCGGCATATCGTATACCCCCGCCACCAGCAGGGTCAGGGCGCCGCCCTTGACGGACGGACGGGTGCCCGCCGCGCGAAGCGCCTCCTTGGAAATATCAATGCCGATCCCACGCGCTCCCCTTGAGGCAAGGGCGCGCAGAGCGCCGTCCGTATAGTAGCCCTCGCCACAGCCCGCGTCCACGAGCAGTCCCCCCTCCGGGAAATACTGCTCCGCGCGGTGCGTGAGCGCCTCCAGCAGGGGCGCATAATGCCCCGCACCAAGAAATGCCTGCCGCGCGAGAATCATCTCGCGGTTGTCTCCGTGGCCGCCGGGGCTATGACCCAGAAGCAGATTGGTATATCCGCGCCTCGCGGTGTCAAAGCGGTGTCCGAGGGGGCAAAGATAGCCCCCCTCCGCTTGAGTGAGCGCCCCACGGCAAACGGGGCAGACGATCAAATGCTCCATAGGGCACCCTCCTTTTTTTCTCATTATAGCCCTTTTTTGCCGTTGGGTCAAGAAAAGGGTGGAAATGAGGGAAAAAGTGTGCTAAAATAAGAAAAAAGAAATCAGGAGGGACGCGCCGTGATAGGAAAGCTGCTGGGCGTTGACTACGGCGACCGCCGTACGGGACTTGCCATCAGTGATGCGAGCGGATTTCTCGCAAGCGGAATCGGATATATCAGCGAAAGCGGTATGAAGCATACTGCCATTCGCGTGGCGCAGGAGGCAGAGGCGCGCGGGGCCGAGGGCATTGTCATTGGGCTTCCGCGCAATATGGACGGCACGGAGGGCTTCCGCGCAGACGCCGTCAAGGCGTTTGGCGCTCTTTTGGCAGAGGAAACCTCGCTCCCCATTTTCTATTTTGACGAGCGCCTGTCTACGGTACAGGCGCACACCCTGCTGACCCTCTCGGGCACCCACGGCAAAAAGAGAAAGGAGCGCGTGGACACCCTCTCCGCCGAGATTATTTTGCAGGACTACCTTGACCGCGAGCGGAACAGGAGGTAAAAGGCCGTGAAAAAAGCAGCGAAAATAGCCGTCAGAGTTTTACTCGCAATTCTGCTCTTTTCTTTCTTTTTTATGCGGCAATCCTGGGCTCCTGCTCAAAAGCAAGCCGTTCTTCGGGCAAAGACGACTACACCGCGCTTTTGAATGAGGTGTATTCTGCGAATCAGCATATGCCGGCGATAGCAGAGCTTGGGCACTATGAGGA
>JAFQJX010000231.1 GCA_017397205.1 Clostridia bacterium
ACAATTACGGAGTAAAAATCAAGCAGAATCCAAGCGCCGCCGTCTTTCCCCTCCATTGCACGGAGAGTTGCTCCGCGCTGTGTCAGCTCGTAATCCAGGTCGTTTCCGAGGGATTTGACGTGCGTAGAGGAGCGCCCCGTTGCAATCAGATGATAGTCCGTCAGGGTGGTCTCGTCGCCTACAAAATAGAGGGAAATGTCATTTGCGCCCTTTTTATAAAGGAGACGCACCATTTCCTCCGCCAGCTCGCGGGGCGTGGCGTTTGTCATGTCGGTCATTGTGTTGTTTTGCATAATCTCTCCTTGGTATTTACTGCGTATCTGTTTCGTTTGTGTCTTGCGTTATCTGACAAATCCAGGTGTAGGCAGACAGGGTCTGCTCCTGAATCGGGTAGCCGCGCGCCTCAAGAAATCGCACGGTATTTTCAAGAATAATCTTCACCGCGCGGTGCAGATGCATAGGACTTTGAAGAACCTCCCGAGAAGCACCCCAAAACCACGCGCGTGTCCGCACGCAATCCTCGTGCAGCTTGCCCGGCTCAATATAATCTGCAACAAAGATAATTTCGTCCATCAGAGTCATATCGGGCGTTCCCGTGGTATGGCGGTAAACCGCCTGCATCACGGCGGGGTGGGCAAACTCAGGAAAGTCGCGCCTGGTGACCCCTGCCCCCGTCCAGGCGTGCAGAATCTGCGGTGACCCCTCCGCCTCGGCGGTATCAATCCCAAATGCACGGCACAGGGCATATTGCTCCCCGTCGGATAGTTCCTTCGTCACGTCGTGCAAAAGGGCGGCAACCTCTACCAGGTCCGTGTCAATCGGCAGATAAAGCTCTGCAAGCCGCTTTGCCTCCTCTGCAACGCGCAGGGTGTGTGCAAGCCGCTTGTCACCAAGCCGCGCCGAAACCTCGTCGCGCAGGGCGGCAATTTGTTGTTGTGTGTAGGTCACGTGTAAAGACCTCTTTTCCTGATATACTCTGCAACGGCAGGCGGCAGGTGCCTTGTGCTCTCGCCCGTCAGCAGCGACTCACGGATTTGTGTTGACGATACCTCATAGACAGGTGCATCCAGCAAAATCACGCGTTTTCCAAACAGACGCTCATACAAATCGTTTTGCTTCTGCATAAGCTGCTCCGTTTCCCTGTCGTCCTCGCGGCGGATACAGTAAAGGTCCGCAAGCGAGAAGATGCGCGCAGGGTCATACCACCTGTCAAGGGTCAGCATCATATCGGTGCCGCAAAGGAATGCAAGCCGCACGCCCTCCTGCGAAAGCAGGGACAGCGTATCCGCCGTATAGCTTTTTCCCTCGCGCTCCGTTTCAACCGTGGAAATCTCCACGTTTGGCAGATGCCCAAAGGCAAGGCGGCACATTTCAAGGCGGTCCTCAGGAGTGACGCCGTCCTTTAACTCCTTATGGGGAGGAATTGCGGCAGGAACAATCAAAAGGCGGCTCGGCTGAACGGCATCCGAAAAGTGCTCCGCCGCCCTGACGTGCCCTAAATGTGGGGGCGAGAAGGTTCCGCCGAATATCGCAAGCGTTTTACACATGGATATCAATTTTCGGGTGCTTGGTAGAGGCACGGTACAGCACGAAGCGGTTTCCAATCACGCAAACGACGTCTGCTTCGGTTGCCTCAGCCAGGAGGTCCGCCGCCTCACGTGCGGTGTAATCGGAGTTATCAAGGCACTTTACCTTAATCAGCTCGCGCGCCTCAAGTGCATTTGAAATCTGCGTTGCCATTTCCTCGGTGATTCCTCCCT
>JAFQJX010000232.1 GCA_017397205.1 Clostridia bacterium
CATGGTGGAGGTCATGGACAGCACCATGCCGAAGCAATGGAACATAGGCACCTGTATCATCATGCGGTCCGCCGTGGAGAGGTCCATGCGGTCGCCGATAATTTTGCCGTTGTTGATAATGTTGTTATGGGTCAGCATGACGCCCTTGGGGAAGCCCGTCGTGCCCGAGGTGTACTGCATATTCGCAACGTCGTCGGGCTTGACGGCGGCGGCGCGGCGGCGCACCTCCTCCTGAGGCACGCGCGCGGACAGCTCCTTCATTTCCTCCCAGGTGAGCGCACCGGGCATAGAGAAGCCGACGGTGACGACGTGCCGCAAAAAGGGCAGCCGCTTGGCGTGCAGGGGCTCGCCCGGCTTCATGGTCGCAAGCTCGGGGCACAGGGTGCTGATGATTTCGCGGTAGTTGGAGTCCTTGCAATCCTCAATCATAATGAGGGTATGCGTGTCGGACTGACGGAGCAGATATTCTGCCTCGTTGATTTTATAGGCGGTATTGACCGTCACGAGCACGGCGCCGATTTTGACCGCCGCCCAGAAGGCAAGAAACCACTGCGGCACGTTTGTCGCCCAGACTGCCACATGATAGCCGGGCTTGACGCCCATGGCAATCATAGCGGCGGCAACCTGGTCCACGTCCCGACGGAACTCGCGGTAGGTGCGCGTGTAGTCCAGCGTGGTATAGCGGAAGGCGTACTGGTCGGGGTACAGGTCCACCATGGTATCCAGCACCTGCGAAAAGGTGAGGTTCAGGACGTCGTACCGCTTCCAGGGGAAGGTCCCCGTCCCTGCCCTGTTTTCGTAAACGCGGCGCTTGACGGTGGACTGTGCCTGACGGTTCATATAGGCGGCGTAGTGCGTGAGCACGAGGTCGGGGTCCGTCATTTCTCCGCACGTGTCGCACAGGTAGTAGCCGTCGTAGTTGAGGGAGCGCAGGGCGCTGTCAAACTCAGCAACGGGCAGAGTTCCCTCGCCAAGCAGACAATCCTCGCCCTCGCGGCGGTCGCCCATACGGACGTAGGAAATATAGGCACCCAAGCTGGTGATGGTATCCTCGGCGCTCTCGCCACCCTCAAAATAGGTGGCGCGCACGTTCCACGCGGCACCTACGGCGTCGGTGGTAAAGTGATGCAGCAGCTCCAAAAGGCGGGCGGTGTTCGCATAAGCGCCCAGCGTTTCAAACAGCAGCGTGACGCCGCCGTCCTCCGCCTCCCGAATGGCTTCCTTCAGGGTTGCACGTATATTTTGCGGCTCCACGCCGTCAGAGGGAACGAGAATGACGTAGGGGATATGCGCGCCTGCGGCAGCCCGAACGAGCATTTTGACGCGCGCGCCGTCTGCCTCCGTGTCACCCACGGGGTCGCCCGCATGAATGGATACGGCGGACAGGTGGCGGTTGCGGAGCTTACGCCCCGCCCCGATTCGGTCACTGCCGAACAGCCCGTCGGGAGTGGGTGCGGTGACGTCGGAGGGCGACAGCTCTATGCCGCCGTAGCCGTACTGCTCGGCGAGATTGCAGAGCGAGAGAAAATCGGGCGTCTGCACGAAAGAGGTGGAAAAGCCAAGCTTCATCTTACGCCTCCTCAAAGACAATCTTGTTCAGGGCGTTCAGGTAGGCGCGGATGCTCGCGCCGATGATATCGGTGGAGGCGCCGTTGCCCGAATACAGCTTGCCGTTGCTGCGGAGCTTTACCAAGGCGCTGCCGATGGCACCGCGCCCCTCGGTGACGGACTGAATCTGAAAATCGTCGAGCTCATAGTGGTGACCGACAATCTGCTCAATGGCGCGGAAGGCGGCGTCAATGGGGCCGTCCCCGCTGCTGACACCGCTGTACTTTCCGTCCCCCTGCGTCAGCGTCACCTGCGCCATAGCGGGCATGACGTTGCTGCTGGTTGCGGAGAAGCTGTCAAGATGATAGGTAGAGGGCACCTGCATGGCGGCAGTGGCAATGATTGCCTCCAGGTCGCGTGCGCCGATGCTTTCCTTATGGGCGGCAACCCGATGCACCTCGGCGGCAACCTGTCCCAGGTCCTCCTCGGTCAGGTCATAGCCCAGCTGCATCACGGCGGCGGTCACGTCCGCGAGGGTGCTTTCCCCCGTCAGGCGGATTTTAGAGCTTTTCTCCCCTGCCCCTGTGACGTGTGCCACGTCGCGGGTCATTTCCTCCATATTTTTATGGATGGCGGTGTAGCGGATGCCGCTCCTGACACCCAGCTCCTCGCCCTTTGCCTTCAGCAGGTCTGCAAGGGTATCGGGGGTGACGTATGCCTCTCTCTGCATCGCGGTCACAACGCCTGCGGCACCTGCCTCAATGGCGGCGGCAGCGGCGGCGGTACCCATATGAAGCACCTCGGAGGGGCAGACGTAAACGGGCAGAATGCCCTCCGCTTCCTTTACCTGCGCGGCGGCATCCGCAGGCATCCAGACGCCTGCATCGTCACAAAGGGTGACGGCGGTTGCTCCGTTCTCCTTTGCAACGCGGCACACCTCGGCAAGAAAGCCCTCCTCAGCACGGGAGGCGTCCTGCGCCACCAGCTCCACCGAGGGGCAGAGCGCGGCGGCGGCGGCAACGCGCGCGCCAATCAGCTCCAGCATCGCGGGCGCCTTTTTATGATACTGATATTCCATCTGCACGGTAGATACGGGCAGCACGACACACAGGCAGGGCGCGTGCGCTTCACGCACGGAGCTCCACGCCGCCTCCAAGCTCTCGCCCGTATCGCCCACTGCGATTTTCACGGTCGTTTCGCCGCAGGAAAGACACACGGTGCGGTTCATCACGGTTTCCTCCCTGACCCGCTTGACGGGCGGCAGAACGATGGCGTCCACGCCCATTTCACACAGGCGCTGGGCAACCGCCGCCTTTTCACGGAAGGAAAGCCCCTCCGCCACCAACAGGGTTTTGTCGCAGATGCTGATTTTTCTCATAACAGACCTCGCTTTTTGAACGTTTGTTTAAGTCGGATTTTAAAACAAATGAAATAAAAAGCCCGCAAAAACCTCACGGTTTCTGCGGGATGATTGCAAAAATAACAACCACGGTACCACCCGTCATTGCTGTCAGCAGACAGCCACTCATCAGCTCTATCAAGCCGGGGGCCTGTTACGGGACCCACCCGGGGACTCTTACTCTTTTCATTTGGGAGACCCTGCTCAGATACGAGACTGCCAAAGCGTTCTTCATTGTCTTGCACCGACCGACAACTCTCTGCAAAATACACCGCCGTGGCATAATATCTTCATAGCATTTTTTAATTGTCACCAAGTATAGCACCACTTTTTTCCCTTGTCAAGGGGGAGACGCGAATTTTTTCAGTTTTTTTGGGGATATC
>JAFQJX010000233.1 GCA_017397205.1 Clostridia bacterium
AACAGACACTCGTTTGCCTGTTCCTTTCGTTTTTCTAATGAAATGTGCTACGCACATGAAATGATTGCTCTGCAATCTTGAAATGTACTTCCTTCGTCGCACGTGAAATAAAATAAATCCCCCAATGCCCGTAGGCATTTCATGCTTGCGAAGCAAGTATTTCAAGACCGTAGGTCATTTCACAAATTCGCATTGGCGAATTTATTTCATTGCGTGATTTGTCCGTTAAGGACATCACGCTAATCCGTGGCGATTTTTCATTTTGCTTTTACAGCACGTAGCGAATCAGCCCGTAGGCAATCACGACAATCCCAAGCCCGATGCGATAGTACCCAAAGGGGATAAAGGTATGTCGCTTGACGAAGTCCATGAGGAAGCGGATTGCCGCCATGGACACGGCAAACGCCACCACGCTTGCCACCAGCAGCACAACCCACGCAAGCGCGGGCACGGAGATGCCGTTTTCAATGACGAAGTCAAAGAAGCCGTAGCCCTTCAGTAGACTTGCCCCCACCATTGCGGGAATTCCCATAAAGAAGGAGAACTCTGCGGCGGCGGCACGGGAGATGCCAATTGTGCGCGCACCGAGAATGGTAGAGCCGGAGCGGGAGGTGCCGGGCACGATGGAAAGGGTCTGGAAGCATCCCACGAGAAGCGCCTGCCCCCAGGAAATGTCGTCCACGCTTTCTACCCTGTCCTGCTTGTTTTTCTGCACGCGCTCAATGACGATAAACAAAACGCCGTAGACAATCAGAGCGGCGGCAACCACGTAGAAGTTGTAAATCCAGCCGTCAATATCCTTGCCCGTTGCCGTTTCAATGAGCTTATCAACCACCAGCCCGATAAAGGCGGCAGGCACGCTTGCAAGCACTACCTTTGCCCAAAGGAGCCAGGTGGATTTTTTCTCAAGAGGTGTTTTGGTGGTGGCAAAGGGGTTGAGCTTGCGGAAAAACATGACAACCACCGCCATGATAGCGCCCAGCTGAATGACCACCTCAAACATACTGCTGTATTCCTCAGCAAAGGCAGGACCGAGCTGCGGCGCCACGTTCAGCGCCACCCATTCGTCCAGGAGAATGAGATGCCCCGTAGAGCTGACGGGCAACCATTCCGTAATTCCCTCTACAATTCCGTAAAGGATGGCTTTCAGAAGCTCAAGTAGCATAGCGTTTCCTTTCTCAGTGACCGCCGCGCAAAATGTCCCCTGCCCTTGCGGCAAAGGGCAGTTCTATATAGAAGAGCATATTCGGGTGCGGTGCGCTTTCAATTTCCTCTCCGTTTTCGTCAAGGAGGAGCCGCGCAACAAGGGGTTTTCCTATCTTTCCCGGGGAGAGCAGCTCAATGCTCTCGCCCACGCAAAGCTTGTTTTTCTGGCGGCACAGCGCCCGTCCCGTCGCTTCATCATACGAGAGCACGGTGGCAAGATATGCCTTCTCGCGAATATATCCCGTTTGGGTACAGGTGCGTGCCTCCTCGCGACTGTTTGCAAAGTAATATCCCGTCGCGTATTCCCTGTGCGACACACTCTCAAGCTCACGCAAGAGCTGTGGGTCGGGGGCGGTCACGCCCGCCTCGTAGGCGTCCAGCGCCATGCGGTAGGCGTTGGTGACAACGGCGGTGTAATACGCGCTCTTCATTCTTCCCTCAATTTTGAAGGAGGTAATCCCTGCCTCAACCAGCGCGGGAATGTGCTCAATCATACACAAATCCTTGCTTGACATGATAAAGGTCTCGCCGTCTATTTCCATGATTTCCATCGGCGTTTCGGGGCGCTTTTCCTCTACGATTTCGTATCTGACGCCGCGGATGCTGTAATTCCATCTGCACGGCTGGGCGCAGGCGCCCTTGTTGGCATCTCTGTCACACAAAAAGCCGCTGAGCAGGCATCTGCCGCTGTATGAAATACACATAGAGCCGTGGACGAAGCACTCCAGCTCAATTTCTTGGGGTAGCACGCGACGTATCTCGCGGATTTCGTCAAGCGTCAGCTCACGCGCCAGCACGATACGCTTTGCCCCGAGGTCTGCCCACGCACGGCAGGCGGCGGCAGAAACAGCGTTTGCCTGGGTGGAGATATGAAGCTCACAGGCGGGCAGCAGCTCCCTCGCAAGCGTGAGCACTCCGATATCCGCCACAATCAAGGCGTCGGGAGGACAATCGGAGAGCGAACGGAAATAAGCCCCGAGCGCCTCGTATTCGTATTCGCGCGGCATCACGTTGACGGTAAGATAGACCTTGACACCCCTTTCGTGGGCATACAGGATTGCCCTTTTCAGCTCCTCCTCCGAGAAATTGTCGGCGGCGGCGCGCATGCCAAAGCGGGTGCCAGCAAGATAGACGGCATCTGCTCCGTAATGAATGGCGGCAACCATTTTTTCAAAGTTTCCCGCAGGGGAAAGCAGCTCCGGCCTCATGGCGACTCCTTTCTCGGTATACAAATCAGGTTGAGGTCCCAGGCGGGGACTCCTGCCACGCGCCTGACGTAAAAGTCATACGCAGGGCACATTTTTTCAACAAGACAAGGCAGGACCCAGAGGTCCTCGGTGCGGTGGTAAAGCGATACAAGCAGACGGGGCCTTGCCCGTGATACTGTCAGGGCGGAGCCGAGAAGTGCTTGCCTTTCCGCGCCCTCCACATCATATTTGATGTAATCGGGGGAAAGCCCCTCGCACAGGTCGTCAAGGCGCAGAAGCGGCGTTGTCTGCGCGCGGTGCTCGTAGGAGGCACCCACCAGACTTGCGTTGCGGTTTCCGCTTGCGCTGAAGCATGCCTCTCCCGCCGTATCCCAGAGGGCTCCCCAGATGCATCTGACATTCACATTCGTCAAGGTGGAGCCGTAATTTTTCAGTTTTTCAAGGTTTTTTCTGTCCGGCTCAACGCAAACTGCCTCCTTAAGAGGGGCACCGTGCGATAGCAGCTCTGCAAGGGTATCTCCGCGGTAGGCGCCGCCGTCCACGTAGGAGCGGATTTCGCCGACGGAAAGCAGAGAAAGCTCCTCCTCCCTGTCGGTTGCGGCATCCCGCAAAATGCGGATATCTCCCGTCAGCTTATAATGCAGAGTCGCGGCATACAGGTTGCGCGAGGTATCGTCCGCAAGCGACCCGTAGACTCCTGCAAACTCCGCATAATGCTCGTTGTAGTACTCTTTATCAAAGCAAAGGTCACCGACCGCGGGCAAATCAGGCATCAGAAGCGGATATTTGTCTGCAATCTCCCACAGCATCGCAAGCACCTCGGGTCGGGAGGAGGCAAAGGACAGCAGGAGAACGAACTCGCCGTATTTCTCCGTCACCTCTGCCAGGGAAAGCACGCGCTTTCCGTGAAAGGAGTGACCGCGCACGAAGCCGTCGGACGCCATATAATCCGCCACAGACAAGCCGCGCCTTTGCAGCTGGAGCGTCATTTTGTCGCCCCCGTTGCCCATGCCGTAGACCACGAGGGGCCTCGTTTCCCTTTTCAGGCGGTCCCAGACGTCCTCCGTCGCGGGATAGGGGGGCAAGGTATATTTTTTCATCTTCCCTCCACCAAGAGTTGTCAAAACCAAAATTTTGTGCTATACTTTTGGCAAATCAGAATTGTGAGGTATTGCCTATGAATTGCCTGTTTTGCTCTATCGTATCGGGGGACATCCCCTCCACGCGCGTTTACGAGGACGAGCGTGTCCTTGCCTTTCGGGATATCAACCCACAGGCACCTGTGCACATTCTCGTCATTCCCAAGGTGCACCTGTCCTCCCTTGACGAGGTCACCGAGAAAAGCAGCGCGTTGATTGCTCACCTCTTGGAGGTCATTCCCTCTATCGCTCGGGCAGAGGGGCTTACAAACGGCTACCGCGTCGTCACCAACATCGGTGAGGACGGCTGCCAGAGCGTGAAGCACCTGCATTTTCACATTCTCGGCGGTGCCAAGCTGGGCGAGCAGATGGCATAAGATGAAGCCAAAACAGCTGAATATGCAAAACAGCCGCTCTTTGCAGCGGCTGTTTTCATTGAGAAACAACGAAATTAAATCTTCTCTTTTACTTTCGCTGCCTTACCAACTCTGTCACGCAGGTAATAGAGCTTCGCACGGCGAACAACACCGCGGCGGATGACGTCTACCTTCTCTACGTTGGGAGAGTGGATGGGGAAGGTCTTTTCAACACCGCAGCCGTAGGAAACGCGTCTTACGGTGAAGGTTGCGGAAATCCCGCCGCCGTGCTTTGCA
>JAFQJX010000234.1 GCA_017397205.1 Clostridia bacterium
CCAGAGGTAGGTCACGGGTGCCCAGGAGGTGCCGCTCGGAGCATCGCCAAGCACGGGAGCCGGGACGACGGGGGTGCCGTCATAGTACTTGCTGAGTGAGGTAGGGTGGGTGGGCGTCACCGTCACGGGAAGCACGGTATATTCCACGGAAAGGGACGCCGTTTCGTAAAAGTCCGTGCCGGGATAGGTAAAGGAGGGCGCGTAGGTGCCTGCATTCAACACCTCAACGATGCCGAGCGCGGTGCCCGTTACGCGGTTGCCTGCCTCGTTATAGGCGTACACGTAGTAAACCAGGGGGTTGCCCGTATAGGTCAGGTGGTCAAGCGCCACCTCCTCACCCTCTCCGTCCAGCATCCTGAGCCAGACGCGCCCCTTGTCCTGCCGCCACGTGAGGCGGTATTCGGGTGCATCACCTACGAAGGCGTAGTGGTCGGGGTCCACGAGGGCAACCTCTGCCGTAGCAACGAGGAATTCCCCTGTGGGGGTCACGGTGGCGGCGGTGCGGTCACCGCCGTAGGTGACGGCGTAAATCGCGCTGTCGTGCACGAGAGAAACCGTCGCACTCTCGCCCGCATAGCGAACGACTCCGTTCTGCGGAAGTGTCCACGTGTTGGTGGGATAAGCAACGGAAATCTTATTGACGGTCAAGGTATACTCTGCGCTGGCGGCGTTGTAGTTGCGGTTGCCCGCCCATGCAAAGGTCAGCGTGTAGTCGCCCGGCTCCTTTGCCACGGTAGCCGTGCCCGAAACCGTCAGCACGGGGGTCTCGCCCGCAAGGAGCGCGTCTCCGACGCCGCGCACCTCCGAGGTGAAGGGCAGCTCCTCGCCGTTATAGGTGGTGGTATAGGCGTTGCCCGTCAGGGAGTAGGCACCCTGATGTCCCACCACGGTGGCGGTTGCCTTGGTAATCTCAAAATCCTGAACTGCCGCAGGATTTGCGACAATCTCAAGCCCGCTTTCGTCCTTTGGAACAAGGGCAACGCGGTAGCGCCCTGCATCCGTGGGCGCCTCCTCCAGGAGGGTGGCAGTATCCCCCTCGCCAAGGGAATACCACAGGACCTCCACCTCCTTGACAGCATCCGAGTTCACGCGCCAGGAAACCGTCGAGGGGGTGCCGTCGTAGGTGCGGTTGAGCAGCACGGTGCCGAGCAGCTCCGTGGGAGGGGTGTAGAAGACGGGCATTCCCTCCGTCCCTATCATCCAGGTTTTGTAGCCGCTTTCCTCGGACAGCGCGTTCAGGGCGGCAAGATAGGTGCCGTCCGCCAGCTTGATCACGTTCAGGGTGGGCGTTGCCGCATCCACGGCGCCGACGCCGTTCAAATCGTAATAAGTATACGGAGAAACGGAGGTCTCTCCTCCCGCCCCGTCGGGAGCGTAGCAGGTGACGGCAAAGCCGCAGTCCGTGCAAGTAAACTGAAAGGGCGGCTCCTTGGTGGTGACGCGCGTTTCTGCCGCGAAGACGCCTGCCGTCCCGCCCTCGGCCGTCACCCTGACGGTGGCATCCACGAGAACGCCCGTCATCCTAACGGGGGTAACCACGCCCGCGTGTGACCCCGAGCTCTTGAAAAAACTGCCGAACAAGGCACCCGCGCAGGTGGGCGCGGTGACGGTCGCGGTCACAACGACGTTGTTCAGCACAAGCTCGCCCTTGGTAAAGACGTCATAGATGCCTGCAATGCCGCCTGCGTAGCCGACGGATGCCGTGACGCTTCCGTAGCTTCCGCTGTTCTGAAACTGGGGAATGCCGAACGACATCTTACTGGCACCGGGAACCGCGTTTCCGTCGCCGAGAAGCCCTCCGACGTTGGACGCGCCCGAGATATCTCCGTAGTTGGCACAGCTTGTAAAGGTTGCCTTTGCCTTTTGTCCCCAGGAGCCGATAATGCCGCCAACACCAACGCCCAGGGGCGCGGTGACGTCGCCGTAATTGACCAGATAGTCCGCCGTCAGGTCAATTGGCTTTGCATCGCCCATATATCCGACAATGCCACCCGCGCGGACCTTGCCCGACGTCTCCTCAAGAGATGCGACGGCGCCGTAGTTGGTGCAGTCGCGCAAAACGCCCGTTACCTGTCGGTAAGAATTGCCGAGAATACCGCCGATATTTGCATCGCCCGCCCGGCAGGTCACGGTGCTGTAGCTCGTGCAGTTGATGATTTCAAAGGTGCTGGTCGATACGTTCGCATAGCCAACAATGCCGCCCAGGGAATTGGTCCCCTCGCCGACGAGGTCCACGTAGCTCGCACAGCCCGATACGGTGGCGCCCGAGACGTACGCGGCGATTCCGCCGGCGACACCGCCCGTAGTGGACGTGATGCTGCCGCTGACGACACAGCCCGTAATCCGTGCGCCGTTCTCCGCGCTTGTAACAAGGCCGCCCACGTCCAGGTTGTTCATCGAAACGTGCGCGCGGATGTTCTCAAGGGTGCCTCCGTTCAGTCTTGCCACCAGGGCGCAGCCGCCCTTGTTCTTATTTGCAGCGGTTGCCGTGGCGGTATATTCGTTCAGGGTCAGGTTCTTAATGGTGCCCGTCATGATATTGAACAGCACACCGGGGCTGTTGTTATACCGCCCCTTGACCGTAAGATTTGAAATGGCGTAGCCCGCGCCGTCCAGCACGCCGCCAAAGGCGCGCTTATCTACCTCGGATTTGATTACAATGCCACCCATATCCAGGTTTTTGGTCAGGCGGTAGGTGTCCGTCGTGCCAACCGTGGCATTGTTCAGTAGCCAGACGAAGTGCGCCGCCTTTTCAATCAGGTAGGCGCCGTCCGTGTCCCGATTGACGGGCGTTTCCACAGCGGAGCCGTCCCACGTGTCGACCTCACCCGTCACGGTGATGGCAGGCGGCTCTGCCTCCGTCTCCTCAGCAGAAAACGCCACCCCCGACAGGGTGGTCAGCAAAAGGGCAACGGCAAGCAGAGCAACCAATACCCTGCCTGCGCCCGTATTTCCTCGATGCGTTCTTTTTTTCATGCTTCTCGGCGCCAAAGCGCCCCTCCGTAAAAATATACTGTGTGCGCGCGGTATAAAACCGTAAGATTTTCAACTTTATTATAGTACAAGATACCCGACTCCGTCCATAGACAAAGGTGCCTAAAAATAGCATAAAATCCTATTCAATCTAACCGAAAGCCGCCCCAGTCCTGTGCAAAACGAAACAAAAAGAGGAGCCGCCCGCGTGGGGTGCTCCTCTTCAAACGGTGCCTCCGTCAGATGCCGCAAGCGCGGCAAGGGTGCGCCGACTTAATAGTCGTATTGCGAGGCAAGGCGGCGCGTTCTCTCCACGGTGTCGCGGTGCTTCTCCGCAGACGCGGGGTAGCGCTCCATCAGCGTCTCCCACGTGCGGATTGCCATACCGTAATACGCCACCACCTGCGCGCGCACGTCCCCATCCAGATGTCCGCCGCGCACGAGGGCGCCCTCCGTCTCACGTCCGTAGTACCGTGCGGCGACCTCTACGGCAGTCATCAGGCCGTCCTCCAGGGCGTGCGTGCCGTCCCCCGCCGCAAGCGAGGAGGCAATGTTGTAGTAGGTGTTGGCGAGGGCGTCCAGGTCCTCCTCGCTCCCCGTCCGCTCGGCAAGCGGTATACGGATGGAAAGCGCCCTGTCATAGGCGCGAAGTGCCTCTCCCGGGTCGTCCTCGCACAGCACGTTGCCCTTGGAGTTGTAGGCATTGCCGAGTGCCCGTTCCGTCTCGTCACACGGCTCCTCCCCGTAAAGGCGCTCCCGCAGAAGAATGATTTTATCCCGATAGTCAACGGAGGAAAGAGAGTCCTCCCCTGCCCCGCATACGCCGCTCAGCTTGTCGTAGGTAGCAATCAGGCGCTCGGCGTGCTTCTTTTCGCCCGTTTCGCGATACAGTGCCTCGCGGAGATCCGCCGCCCGACGGTAAAACCGCCACGCGCGCCCCCAATAGGCGTTGGCGGAGGCGTAATCGTAGGAGAAGTTGAACTCGTTGCTCTTTTCCTCCCTGTCGCCAAGGGAATTCAAAAGATTTCCCATCTCCATACAGGAAATGGAGAGGTTGCTCCGCAGGGTGAGAGAGGGGAACTCCCGCACCAGCATCTCCTCTATCTCAATACAGCGCAGAAGCAGCGCCTCTGCCCTTGCGTAATTGCCCTGCTTTTTGGCGGTACGCGCCTCCTGGTCCCAGAGCAAATCAATTGCCCAGAGCTCGCTCTTGCGCTCCTGTGCGTAGCGCTCCCTTAGCTCGCCGTCGTGGGCGTCCTCGGACACGCCCACCTGCTCCTCGCGCACCTGCTTCATCAGCCAGCGCTCCGCAAGCGTTCCCTTGCGCCCCTCGGGCGGGCGCCGCAGCTCTGCCGCCTCCTCAAGTGCGGCAAGCGCCCCACCGAAATCGCCCTGTGCGCGCTTCAGGCGCCCCAGCGCCAAAAGGGTACAGGAGAGGGGCAACGCCCTCCTCTCGGAGGGGGCATTCCGCCTTACGGAAAGAAGCGCCTCAAGCTGTGTCTCCACGTCGGCGTACCTGTTCTGCTCGCGGGAAAGCCCAAGCAGCGCAAGATGCGCCTTTTCCCTCAGGCGAGAGAGGTCCTCACCGTACTGCTCCTGCGTTTTTAGGGCAAGGCGGGAAAGCAGATGCAGGTACGTCTCCTCCGCCTGCGCGCCGTTCTTTATTTGCAGATAGGTGTGCCCCAGCGAAAGCAAGCACCCGTCCAGCGTTTCACAGAGAAACGGCAGGGCGGCACCGCCTGCCTCAAGGGCAAGCAGAATATCCCTTGCCTTGGCGTACGCCTCGGCACAGTCGGTATAACCGCCGACCCGATGGAAGGTTTTTGCAAAATACAGGTATCTCTCTGCCATCGCAAAGCGCCCCTCGGGCTCCTCGCGTGCCACACGCACCTGCTCCTCAAGGGCTCTGGAAAGGGCGGTTTTCTGCTTGCCTCCCTCCAGCGCCGCCTTGCACTCACGGATGGAGCGGCGCAGATAGGCGCCGTCCCTCTCTCGCTGAAGCTTTTCAAGAAGCGAAAGCGCCTCCTTCAGCTTGCGCCTGCCCTTTGCCTCCTCGCCTGCCGCGAGAAGCTCCTTGCCGAGGTCGGTACAGATGCGCCCCAGCATAATTCCGTCCAGGGCCGCGTCCGTTTTTTTGTAAACCTTGCGCCTGAGCTCCTCTGCCTCGCACAGCTGCAGACAGGCAAGGTCATGGCGCCCCGTCTGCCCCAGGGCAAGCCCGTAATCCTCGGTGACGGCGGCGCGGCGGCGCAGGGCGTGCATGCCCCTGTCGCCCTCCTCGTAGAGGGTCAGCAGCTTCAGGGCGTGAGAAAGCAGAGAAAGCGCCTCCTCGGCATCCTGCCAGCTCAAGCAAATGCGCGCAAACTGACGGAGCTCCACCACGGCATCGTCCTCGGCGGTGCGCTCACAAATCAGCGCCGCCGCCCGTTGATAGCACTCCAGCGCCTCGGGCAGCCGTCCCTCCTCGGAATACAGCCAGCCAAGCCCCTGCCAGCCCTCCTTTTCGTTGATGGCGGCAAGGTCGGAGCCGGAATGGAGCGCCAGCCGCCGTGAAACGGCAATTGCCTCGCGGTAGCATTCCTCCGCCTCACGGTGTTTTTCCGTTTCGGTGTACAGCTCCGCCAAGCTCATCAGCGCCTGCAAAAATCCGTGCCACAGCATCGCCTCGCCCGAGCGCTCAATCAGCTCGCGGCGCACGGCAACCACCTCGCGGAGCAGGCGCATTGCCTCCTGCTCCATGCCCTCCCGTCGGAATACGTCCGCGCGGCGCGCAGGGGCAAGGAGATAGTTGTGCGCCTGCACGGGGCGCTCCTCCTTTTTCGCCGCCTTCAGGTGCTCCTTATAGTGGGAAAGGCACTCTGCCGCCGCCCGAACGTCCCCGATATCCAGATACACGTCCGACAGCGTGACGTCGGGGCTGAGCCCCGTGCTATCCATGGGATAGCCCATTTTATTTCCGTTCTCAAAAATCTCAAGGGCGGTTTTGGCGCATTTGAGCGCCTTGCGATACTCGCCCTTTTCTCGCCAATAGTCGCACTGCCCCTCGTAGCCCTTTGCGGCAAGCAGCATCTCCACGTAGTAGCGGTGCGCCTGCTCCTCGCTCGTTGCCTTGCCCCATTTGCTGCCCGAGAACAGGCAGAGATTCTTGTATTCCTCAAACGCCTCGTCCCAGCGACCGAGCCCCTCCAGGTAGGTGGCAAGCTGATAAATCGCAAACACGTGGCGGCGCATTTTCTCGTCCATCTGCAAATCGGGCATGGTGCCGACGAAATACGCCCTGATTTCCTCGCGGCGCCAGCGGATTGCCTCGTCGGGATTGACGGCAACGCCCTGCCCGTTTTCATACATGTTTATCAGCTTTTCCACGGCGGGCATATACTGCTTTTTTGCGGCGAGCGTCAGAAGCTCTACCGCACGCGCCGCGTCCACCTCCACGTCCACGCCGCCAAGGTAGGCAAGCCCCATGAGGTAGTGATGCTCGGGGCTCTCGTCCTTTTGCCGCAGGGGCAGCCCCGAAAGCGCCTTCATCAGCCCGTCCCGAAGCGCCTCCCCGTCCGTCGCCTTGACCACGGCGGGCAGGTTTTTATAGTGCCCCGCCACGCTGTTTTGCTCGGTGGGAGCCATTTCCACGGGGAGAATGGGCTTGTGACGCTTCCTCGCAAGGGGGTATTCCGTCGTCATGATATAGTTGCCCTTTTCCGCGACGTTCGGCGTGATTGCCATGGCAAACAGCGCGCTTTTTTCCAGGGCGCGCTCAATCTCGCGGTTAAAGTCCTCGCCGGGCGTCAGAAATTCGTCATACCAGATAGCCACGTCACGGCAAAAATCCTGGCGGTGAATGAGGCGCATCAGCTCGCGCGCGTGCCGCCTGTCCTTTTTGCGGTAGCTGAGGAAGATATATCCGTCAAAGGCGGCGCGGATTTTCTCTGCCTCCTCGTCCTGCACCAGCACCCCCGCAAGGAACTGCGAAAGCTTTTCCGTAAAGGAAAGCGCGCCGTCCTCGGTCACGTGCTTATCAAGATATTGCAGGTTTCCGAAGCGGCGGGCAAACAGCCCGTCCAGCCCCCGCTCCTGCATGAGAGGAAGCACGGGAATATGGTACTCCTGTGCCAGGGCATATTCCACCTGCATCGCGCGGCTTGGCTGGGTCAGCAGCTTGCGCGTCACGCAGATGACCATCAGCTGCATCTGGGAAATGCTCTCGCGGAGCGCCTCCCCGTCGTAGGGGGCAAGGGGGTCGGCGTCAAACCAGACGGCGCAACTTTGCACCGCAAGCAGGTCCTGCGCGATTTCCTCAAGATAAAGCTCCCTGTCCTCGGGGTGACAGCAGAAAAACACCCGCGCCTTTCCCTGCGGGGTGCTTTTGCCTCTCGTTCTGTATTCCAGCCGTGCCATAA
>JAFQJX010000235.1 GCA_017397205.1 Clostridia bacterium
CCCCGTTGACCTCTCCACCCTGATTTACGACGGCATTTCAAGGACCTATTACGTCAACGCCTACAACACGGCAGGGGGGCTTGTTGCCAACCAACTGAAAACGATTGTGGTCCTGGATGCAGGCACCTATTCCGAGACTGTGAATTACACCGGAAGCGCGCTGTACAACGAGGGCGAGCTGACGATTACCTACACGGTACAGCCCAACGAGGGTTCCATTACCCTGACCCTGGGTGACCTGAGCAAGACCTACGACGGAAACGCCGTTGTGCCGGCCCCCGTTTATGACGGCGCCCCCGCAGGCACCGCGTGGGACGAGGTTACCTACCTGTGGGAGAAGCGGAACGGCTCCGAATGGACCGAGATTGACGGTGCGCCCACCGCGGGCGGCACCTACCGCGTCAAGGTTTCCGTTGTGACCGTGGACGGCAACTACGGAAAGACCCTGACCCAGGAGTTTACCATTGCCCGTGCAACGCCCACCCTTTCCTTTGACTTTGCAGGCACGACCTACGTCCTGGAGGGCGGCGTGTACGTCACGACCTATACGGGCATCAATCAGGCGATTGCCTACACCACGAACTCCGACGGCACCGTCACCCTGCTGTACAACGGCAACGCCGTTGCACCCTTGGAGGTAGGCACCTACACCGTGACGCTTGCGGTTGCCGAGACGGAGAACTACGAGGCATTGACCGCAGCCTCCGTTACCGTAGAGGTGAAGCCCTTTGAGGTGGACCTGGGCGACGCCGAGTGGACCTATGACCCCAACACCTTCGTTTACAACGGCAATTCCTTTACTGTGACCCTGACGCAGGAATTCCTTGACAAGTATGCCGAATACCTGGTTGCCAATCCCACCTACAACAACAACGTAGCAGATTTCGGCACCAATACGGCAACCGTCGTGCTTCAGCTGAAGAACGCCGAGAACACGGTCTTCCGCCTGGCAAACGGCTCCACCGCAACCACCGACCAGACGCTGTCGCTTGACTTTACGGTAAAGAAGGCAACGATTGACGTCAGCGGCATTTACTTCACCGATACGGGTACACCCAAGGATTACACGGGCGCACCCCAGAATCTGACCCTCGTGGGCGTGAACAGCGAGTTGCTTGACGTCACTCTGACCGAGGCAAAGACCAATGCCGGCACCTACAACGTGACCGCGACCCTGACGCTCAAGGATACCGTTCACTACGAGCCCCTGACCCAGAGCACCGTAACGGGCACCCTGGTGATTCAGAAGGCACAGGTTTCCTTTAACGTCAGCGGCAACGAGAATCCCACCTACAATGCAACCGCGCAGGAGTTCACCTCCGTTGTGCTGAGCGATATGTGGGGCACCGTCTTTGCAAGCGGCTACTCCGTCACCATTTACAATGCAGCAGGTGATGTGATTGAAGCCGACGAGGTGGTGAACGCAGGCACCTACACCTTCGTTTACGAAATCACCGATACCGCGAACATGGAGGGTGACACCCTGACCAAGACCATGACGATTGGCAAGGCAACCTACCCCACCGCGGATTACAACAGAGTCACGGGCAGCACCACCGTCGTCTATGACGGCGAGGAGCATACCCTTTCGCTCCAGCTGGGCGCGGGTCTTGACGGCGAGAGCATTCGCATCACGAGCACCGTTCCCACCTACACCGCTCCCGGTGTGTACACCATCACCTTTGAGCTGGCTGGCTCCGCCAACTACAACGCTATCCCGAACGTGGAGGTCACCCTGACCATTCTGGCAGCCACCGTTTCCAGCGACGAGGGTGACGTCATCCTGGGTGACGATGCAGGCATCAAGGAGGGCTGGTACCTTGAGGTTGAAAAGACTGAGGGCAAGGTAGCAGACGAGGATACGGCGAGCGCCGTTGTCGGTGCTGTCGGCGAGGACGCTACCCTGCAGATGCTGTATAAGCTGGGTCTGCTTGACGAGAACGGCGAGGAGGTAAAGGCAAGTGGCTTTACCGTCACCATCGTTATTCCCGAAAAGCACCGCGACAAGGAGGACCTGACCTTCGTGGTTGTGACTACCAGCAAGCGCGGCAAGCTGAAGGTCAATACCTTTGACGATGCAAAGCAGGACTATGAATACGACCCCGTAACGGGTGAGCTGACCTTTGAGGTCAAGGACCTGAGCGCAACCTACGGCTACTGCTGCAAGGACAGCAAGCTGCTCCTGATTGTTGCAATCGCGGGCGGCGCCCTTGTGCTGGCGGCTGTTGTGGTTGTCCTGGTGATCGTTCTTTGCAAAAAGAAGAAGAACAAGACCGATGGCGGCGACGGCGGCGAGGAGACGGTTCCCTATGAGGAAGCTCCCACCGAGGACTACGGCACCGCAGACTACCTCGCATATGAGGAGGCACCCGCTGAGGAGTTCCTCTCTGAGGAAGCCCCCACGGAGGAAGTTCCCGTAGAGGAAGTTCCCGTTGAGGAGGCCCCTGTAGAGGAGGCACCCGTAGAGGAGGCGCCCGTCGAGGAAACTCCCGTAGAGGAAGCACCCGTCGAGGAAGCACCCGTCGAGGAAGCTCCCGTAGAGGAAATTCCCGTCGAGGCAGTTCCCGTTGAGGAAGCACCCGTTGAGGGGGCTTCCTCGGGCGAGGGTGAGGAGGAGCCGAACAGCCCTTTTGACCTGAGCTTCGAGGCAAAGCTCGCTCTGGCGCCCGCGGAAACCAGAGGATATTACGAGCAGATTGCAGGATTTGCCAAATCCACCGGCGCCAAGGTTGTGAGAAGCTGGAAAAAGGAAAAGATTTATCAGGGCCGCAATACCCTGGCAATCATCAGCTTCCGTGCGAGCAAGCTCAGCATTTCGCTGGCGCTTGACCCCAAGGAGCTGGAGGCAAAATACGGTGTCATTGACAGGAGCGGCGTCAAGCAGCAGGCAAAAACGCCCGCCCTGCTCAAAATCACCTCTGCCCGCCGCGCAAAATATGCGGTGGAGCTTCTGCAAAAGGCCCTGGACCGCTTCGGCATTCCCAACAAGGCGCTGGGCATCACGGTGACCGTGGAGCCCAAAACCGAGGAGGAGCTGCTTGAGGCAGGGCTGATTAAGAAGACCCCCTCGGACGGCGAGGAGGGCGAGGATTGATCTTCGTACTCTTTTGGGAGGAGCATCGCGCAACTGCGCGATGCTCCTCTTGCTTTTTCGGAGGGCAGAGCAGACGGCGGGAAACTGCACCTTGACAAAGGGCGAGGGGTTTGCTATAATGGTGCCATCAATCAAATTGCGAGGTTTATAAGAAAACCGATGGACGGCGACAGTAGCGGCGCTCAAGACGCCAACTGTAACACTTTCGTTTGTTAAAATAGGCATATCTGTATCGCAGGGTACAGGTATGCCTTTTGCGTTTTCTTTTAGGGCTCGTCTGACAGTGAGGAGTAAAAAATGAACCCAGGTCATATCGTGGCGATGGTGGCGTGCCTTCTGGCAATCGGCTTCTTCAGCGCCGCGGAAACCGCATTTTCTCTGATGAACCGCAGTCGCCTGATGGCGCAGGCGGAGAAGGGAAGCCGCGCCGCAAAGCGCGTGTGCCGTCTGGCAGAGGACGAGGAGAAGCTGTTTTCTACCA
Organism: Clostridia bacterium; assembly: GCA_017397205.1. Classification (GTDB taxonomy): domain Bacteria; phylum Bacillota; class Clostridia; order Oscillospirales; family CAG-272; genus UBA1740. The sequence goes on from JAFQJX010000235.1 coordinate 3,576, forward strand.
CCCTGATTGGCAAAAGCGCCGCGTACGTCGGGCTCGCCGTGCTTGTGGCAGTCATGCTGCCAAGGGTATGGGTGGGTGTCGGGGCGGCTGCCCTCTTTGCCCTCACCCTTGCGGCATCTCTTGTTTTCGGAGAGGTGACCCCGAGGGGGATTGCCAAGCACCTTCCCGAAAAAATCGCTCTTGCATCGGCTCCGCTTCTTGTGCTTCTCGGCTGGGTGCTGTGGCCGCTGAATCTTCTGTTTTCCCTCTGGAGGGGGCTGCTGGGAAAGATGCTCCGCACCAAGGAGGACGGCAAGCTTTCTCAGGAGGAGCTTCTTTTGCTGGTAGAGGAGGTTGAGCAGGACGGCAGCATTGATACGGAGGAGGGAGATTTGCTCCGCAACGCCATTGAGTTTACCGAGCTTGTGGCAGAGGATATTCTGACCCACCGCACCAAGCTGGAGGGCGTGCGCCGCGAGGCAAGCAAGGCGGAGGTTTCGCGCCTGTTTTACGAAACCAAGTTTTCCCGTCTGCTGGTCTACGAGGATACCATTGACCATATCGTCGGTATCATTCATCAAAAGGATTTCTACACCGAAAAGGGCATCACGGAAAAGGGACTTGAGGAAATTATGACGCCTCCCATTTTCGTGCACAAGACGGAGAAAATCCGCGCTCTGCTTGAGGAGCTGCAAAGAAGTAAATCCCATATCGCCGTCGTCATTGACGAATACGGCGGCACCCTCGGAATTGTCACCATGGAGGATATTCTGGAGGAGCTGGTGGGTGAAATCTGGGACGAGCACGACGAGGTGGTGGAGAGCTTTCTGCAAATCGGCGAGGACCGCTATCGCGTCGACTGCGAGGTGGCGCTGGACGATTTCTGCGACCGTTTTGATATCAAGGTGGAAAGCGACAGCGTGTCCGTTGGCGGCTGGGTGACGGAGTACCTTGACAAAATCCCGCAGGAGGGCGACCGCTTTACATACGGCAATCTTGCGCTTTCCGTTACGGAGGCGGACCCCTTGCGCGCTACCTTCCTGGAGGTGCAGGTTCTTGCCCCCTCCGAGGAGGACGGCGAATAAGGGACAATAGAAAAAAGGAAGCGGGCACCGCGGTGCCCGCTTCCTTTCTTGATGCGCGTTATACGGAAAGAGAGAGGATTTGCTCAAGGACGGAGGAAATTGCCCCGTCCACGGGGATATCTGCGAGGGTGCAGCCCGCCGCCATTTTGTGCCCACCGCCGCCGAAGTGTGCGGCAACGGAGGCAACGTCAGCACCGACGGAGCGCAGGGACACGCGCCAGGTGTTCTTTTGCGGCGCCTCCTTGAGCACGAATGCCACCGCCACGCCTGCAAGGGAGCGGACGATATCCACCGCCGTATCCAGGTCCTGGCGCTCAAAGCCGCCCTCCGCCATATCTGCGTTTGAGATAGCGGCGTAGGCAATCCGCCCGTTTGCCGCCGTTTGCATATGGGAGGCAACGAAGCCCTCTGCCGCAATCTCGGCCATGGTTTTGCTTTCGTACAGCGCGTGGTTAATCAGCCCCCCGTCAATGCCAAGCGACAGCAGGTGCGCCGCCGCCATGTGGGTAGCGGGCGTGCAGTTTGAGAAGCGGAAGCAGCCCGTGTCGGAGGAAATGGAGGCAAACAGCGCCTCCGCGACGGGGAGGGTCAGAGGGGAGGAGCCCTTTTGCTCCATGTGGCGGAATACCGTGAACAAAAGCTCACCCGCGGCGGCTGCCTCGCCGACGACGTAATGGTCGGCAAAGGGCGTGCCCTTTTCGTGGTGGTCAATCATAAAATCGGGGGCACCGTCGCCCGAAAACTCATCCTCCAGCGTGCCCAGCTGCTGGGGGGAGGCAACGTCCACGGCAAGCACCGTACGCCCCTCGCGCCCTGCATAGGGGGTCAGGCGCAGCCCTGCCGTCAGGTGTGCAAGACGGGCGGGAATGGGGTCGGCACAGCGGATAGAAACCGCCTCGCCGCGTCCAAGGAAATAGTGCGCCAGCGCCGCGGCGGAGCCAACGCAGTCGCCGTCCGGATTTTTGTGAATCAGAATGACGGGGTCCTTTGCCGTCTGAAGCCGCAGGCAAAGCTCGTCAAGGGTCAGCTTACGCATTGCCGTCCTCCTCGCCTCCGTCCACGCGGATTTCCTCAAGCAGCTCGGCAATTCTTGCGCCGTGGGCAATGCTGGTGTCATGCACGAATGCCAGAACGGGCGTGATTCGCAGATTGAGCGTTTCTGCAAGATGGTGACGCAAGACACCACAGCAGCTGTCAAGACCGCGGCGCACCTCCTTCGGGTCGCCCATGCAGGAGTAGTAGACGGTGGCGTTTCGCAGGTCGGGGGAAACCTCGGCACGGGTGACGGTCACGAAGTTTTCCGTCACGCGCGGGTCACGCACGGAGCGCAGACCAATCGTCAGCTCCTGTGCCACGGCATCGTTGATGCGACTTCTTCTGTGATTTGCCATAGGGCACACCTCACTTTTTTCTCTTCTTTTCTTTATTGTAGCATATTTCTAAAAAAATTACACCCCTTTTTTACAAATCTTTGCAGGTGGGAGCCAGACGGACGGGACAGGGCAGGTGCCCGCCGAGAATGCGCTCTGCCTGACTTGCGAGTGCTTGGGGGTCATCCGTGGCAAAGACGGCAAGCTCCCCGTGTCCCACGCGCGGCTGTGCTGCACACAGGGCGGCTGCGCTTGCCTCTCCCGCGCCCACCAGCGTCACACGGGGCAGAAAGCGGGAAATGGCGCCTGCCAGGAGGGGAAAATGCGTACAGCCGAGAATGAGGGTGTCCACCTCTGCCGCCCGCATCGGGGCAAGATAATGGGCAACCGCCGCCTGTGCCACAGGGTCGGTGGGGGCGGTAAAGCCATTTTCCGCAAGGGATACGAACAGGGGGCAGGCGCGGCTGACGGTGACGGCGGAGCCAAGGGCAGACAGCCCCCTCTCAAAGGCGCGGCTTCTGACGGTCGCTGCGGTGCCCAGCACCCCGATGCGCTTGCTGCGGGAGCGGTGCCACGCCATCTGCACGGCGGGCTCCACCACACCCCAAAGGGGCAGAGAAAGCTCCCTCTGCAGACGGGGGAGCACCACCGAGGAAACGGTGCCGCAGGCGACCAGCACCCCCTCCACACCCATGCGCGCAAGCGCGGTGACGGAGCGGCGTGCGTAGCGAAGCAGGGTGTCAGGGGAGCGCGTGCCGTAGGGCAGGTGTGCCGTATCTGCGTAATAAATCAGGTCCAGGTCGGGGCGCAGGCGGCGAAGCTCGCGCAGGGCGGTCAGTCCTCCCACGCCGCTGTCAAACACGCCAATCACTGCGCCACCTCGCACAGCAGGGCGTCCAGAAGTCGGGCAGGCGGCAGCCCCGCGTGCTCCATCAGGCGCGGATACATACTGATGGGGGTGAAGCCGGGGAGGGTATTGATTTCATTGAAATAGAGCGCGCCGTCAAGGAGGAAAAAGTCTATTCTTGCAAGGTGGCGACAGCCAAGCAGACGGAAAATCTCAGCCGCCAGCCGACGCGCCTGCTCCGCAAGCCCCCCGTCCAGAGGCGCGGGAATACGGAGGCTGGCACGGCTTGAGCGGTACTTGGTGTCAAAGTCGTAAAACGCGGCGTTTGGAACTACCTCGCCGGGCTGCGAAACGGTCAGGGCACCCCCCAGCTCTGCCACGGCTACCTCAAGCTCCCGTGCCGTAACACATGGCTCTGCAAGCGCGAGGGGGTCCGTTTCAAGGGCGTGCGCCAGGACTGATTGCAGAGCATTGCTGTCCTCTGCGCGTCCTGCACCGAGGGAGCTGCCCGAGCGCGCGGGCTTGATAAATACGGGAAAGGAAAGGCGCTTGCGTATCTCCGCCTCCCCCTGTGCAGGGTCCTTTATCTCCACCCACGGGAGCGTGGGGAGTCCCGCCTCCTGTACCAGCCGCTTGGAAAGACACTTGTTCATGCAAAGCACGGAGCTTTCCACGCCGCACCCCACGTAGGGCACGCCCCACAGGTCCAGCAGCCCCTGCAGGCGCCCGTCCTCGCAAAACCGCCCGTGGACGGCGGGAAAAACGGCGTCGGGACGGAACGCTCTGCCCTCCTCCGTAAAAAAAGCGCCCTGCGACCCGAACAGAATTCGGTACAGGGCGGGGGAGGTTTCCCAGCTTCCGTCCTCAATGGAGGAGGGCGTACCCTGGAACAGGTACCACACACCCTCCCTCGTGATTCCAAGGGGAAGCACCCGCCACCCCGCCGCGAGAAGATGGCGGTACATC
>JAFQJX010000236.1 GCA_017397205.1 Clostridia bacterium
ACATAATGAGAGTACGCCGATTTACGGGTATTATTCTGCGCGTGCTTACCTCCGCGAGCGCGAGGGAATGGAAAACACCAATGTCTTTTTCATGTGGGTGAACATTATCATTTACTGCATTCTGGCAATCTTTGGCTTCGGCGTTGCGTGGCGGGCATTCCTGCCCCTCATTTACGTGGTCATCCGCCTGGTTTACGTCAAAATCAGAATGCGCTGATACGGGAAGCGGCTAAAAATTGAATCAAGCAGAAGGCAGGCAAGGGACACCCCTTGCCTGCTTTTTTGCATATACTGTAAGGTAGAAAAGCAAAGGAGCAAGCATATGTGTTCAATCTGCGGAATATTTGACCCCGAGGGGCTGGGGCTTGGCGCCTGTGCCGCCCTCATGGAGATGCGGCGCGTGCTGTCCCACCGCGGCCCCGATGCCAGCGGAGAATACGTGACGGGCGGAGTCGCCCTCGGGCATAACCGCCTTGCGGTGGTGGACCTCGCGGGCGGCGGTCAGCCCATGACGGTAGAGTGGCGAGGGCGGCGCTATACGGTGGTCTATAACGGCGAGCTTTATAACACCGGGGAGGTGCAGCAGGCGCTTGCACGGGAGGGCTACAAGACAAAAACGCACAGCGACACCGAGGCGGTGGTTGCCGCCTATGCCGTCTGGGGGACGGCGTGCGTGGAGCGCTTCAACGGCATTTACGCCTTTTCCGTCTACGACGAGGGGGAGGAGTGTCTCTTTTGTGCGCGTGACCGCATGGGGGTAAAGCCCTTTTTCTTTGCACAGGTGGACGGGGCGTTCGTCTTTGCCCCCGAGGTGAAGGCGCTTCTGAAATACCCCGGCGTGCGCCCCGTTCTGGACGCAAGGGGGCTGTGGGAGCTGCTCTATCTTTCCCCCGTCACCCTGCCGGGGCGAGGTGTGTTCCGAGATATCAGGTCCCTCATGCCCGGGGAGTGGTGCCGTGTGACGGGGGCGGGGGTTGAAAGGCATCTCTATTGGTCGCTGTCCGCACGCAAGCATTCCCATTCCCGTGACGAAACGGTGGCATACGTGCGGCACCTCCTTGAGGACGCCATCGGGCGACAGCTTGTCAGCGACGTGCCGCTATGCTGCTTTTTGTCAGGGGGGCTGGACTCCTCCGTTGTCAGCGCGGTTGCCGCGAGGAGGTATGCAGAGGAGGGCAGGGTGCTGGACACCTATTCCTTTGAATACGAGGACAACGAGTACGCCCCCACCCTCTTTCAGCCGAATCCCGACGACGCCTACGCCGTCTATATGGCGGAGCAGATTGGCTCCCACCATACCCGTCTGATTGCCACGAGCGAGGCGGTTGCGGCGGAGCTTGACGGGGCAACGCTCAGCCGCGATTTCCCGGGTCAGGCGGATATTGACTCCTCCCTGCGCTACTATTGCGGACGGGTAAAGGAGCGACATACCGTTGCCCTGTCGGGGGAATGTGCGGACGAGATTTTCGGCGGATACCCCTGGTTTTACCGCCCCGAGATGCTGTCAAGGCGCTTTTTCCCATGGCTGCACGACCCGATGGCGCGGGTGGGGCTGTTCCGCGAGGAGTGCGTGCGTCCAAAAGAGGGCTTTGCCTGGCTTTCGGAGGAGTATACGAGAGCCGTGGCGGCGACCCCTGTGCTTGAGGGCGAGGAGGCGCAAGACCGCACGGCGCGGATTGCCACCAAGCTGTCCGTTGACTATTTTATGGCGTCCCTGCTTGAGCGAAAGGACCGCATGAGCATGGCACACGGGCTTGAGGTGCGCGTGCCCTTTTCCGACCACCGCATCCTGGAATACGTGTACAACGTGCCCTGGAGGGTCAAGCACGAGGGCGGGGTAGAAAAGGCGCTCTTGCGAAACGCTATGGCACCCTACCTGCCCGACAGGATTCTACACCGCAAAAAGAGCCCCTATCCCAAGACGCACAGCGCCGATTATGAAAGACGGGTGCAGGGCATGCTGCTCTCCCGCCTGGCACGCCCCGACAGCCCCCTTTCCGAGCTGCTTCGCCCGACGGCGGTCAGGGAGCTTGCGGAGGGCGGTGACGTCACCTGGCTGGGACAGCTGATGAGCCGTCCACAGATGTACGCTTGGCTGTATCAGCTGGACCTGTTCCTCTCGCGCTACGGCGTGGAGCTTTCCCTGTAAAGCGAAGAAAAGAACGAAGCGACCCGTCTTGGGTCGCTTCGTTTTACGTATCGGGGGTTATCGCTTTGCCTTTTTGCTGTTGGCAACCTTTTCAAGGTCCTCCCTGTCAATCCACTCCTCGGAATAGCCGCAGCCAAGGCACACGTAGCGGTTGACGTTCACGCCTGAAAAGATGGTTTTTCCCGTCATGACGTTGTTGCCCGTGCCGTAGGGGCCCGTGTATCCGTCAATTCTCACAATATCGCTTGCCCCGCACTTGGGGCAGACCCTCGTCAATTTCATAGGTAGCTCCTTTTCCGTTTAACCTGTCACCCTATGATAACAAAAACGGGGAAAAAAAGCAAGGGCCGTCACGCAGCGCATTTGCCGTTGCTTTTTTAAAAGCAAACTTGACACCGCATAGGGGGTGTGGTACAATGAAATTCAGAAAAATCCTTTCCTTAAGGAAAGGAGAGAGGAGGCGCCGGGATGAAAAAGAACGATACCGTCAGGGTAGAGATTACGGACCTCAATAACCTCGGCTTCGGTGTCGGGCACGTAGAGGGCAAGACCCTGTTCGTGGGTGGCGCCGTGGACGGGGAGACCGTGCTTGCGCGGGTCCTCACGGTCAAGCCCACCTATGCCGTCGGCAAGGTGGAAAAGCTGCTGGTGGCCTCTCCTCACCGCGCGGAGCCCGTCTGCCCCGTGCGCGGCTGTGGCGGCTGTGCCTACGCAAGCGTTTCCTACGTGCATGAGCTTGCCCTCAAGGAGGGCTACGTCCGCGCCGCCTTTCACAAGGTGGGCATCGAGGCGGACGTGCGCCCCGTTTCCTGTGCCCTGAACGGGGACGGCACGCCAAGGGCGCTCCGCTATCGCAACAAGAGCCAATATCCCGTCGCCGCAGCGCCTGACGGCGGCTATCGCATCGGCTTTTACGCCCCCAAAAGTCACCGCGTGGTGGAGGCGGCGTGCTGCCCTCTCCAGCCCGCTTGCTTTGAGGGGATTGTTGCTACTCTGCGTGAATTGTTTGCGCGCTTCGGGATTTCCGCGTATGACGAGGAAACGGGAGAGGGGCTTGTGCGGCATATTTATCTGCGCCGCGGCGAGGTGTCGGGGCAGGTGCTGCTGACGCTGGTGCTGAATGGCGCCCGTCTGCCGCATAGCGAGGAAATCGTGCACGCCCTGCGCGAGGCGCACCCCGAGCTCGTCGGCATTCTGGTAAACGAAAATACCGCCCGTACCAACGTCATCTGCGGCGACAAATGGCACCTCCTTTGGGGACAGGACTATCTGGAGGATACTCTCGGCGGCGTGCGCCTCCGCATTCACCCCGCCGCCTTTTATCAGGTTAATCACGCGGCGGCTGAGCTTTTGTATGCCAAGGCAAAGGAGCTTGCATGCCTTACGGGCAGGGAGCAGGTGCTGGACCTGTACTGCGGCTGCGGCTCCATCGGGCTTTCCATGGCAGACGCGGCAGGCGAGGTGATCGGCATTGAGATTGAGCCGAGCGCCGTGCGTATGGCGCAGGAAAACGCCCGTCTGAACGGCATCGGGAACGCCCGCTTTTGGTGTGGGGACGCCTCCTCCGCTGAGCGCCTGCTTGGGGACGCCGCGCTTGAAATGGGGCTCCACCCCGACGTGGTGGTGCTGGACCCACCCCGCAAGGGCACGACACAGGAGCTGATGAATTACCTCGCAGGGCTTGCCGTCCCCCGAATCGTCTATATCTCCTGCAACCCCGACACCCTCGCCCGCGACGTGAGTCATTTCCTTTCCCTCGGCTACGAAATGAGCGCGGTTTATCCGGTAGACCTTTTCCCGAG
>JAFQJX010000237.1 GCA_017397205.1 Clostridia bacterium
AATGGAGCCCAAGAGAGCTGCCGACATCGATAAAATCAGGGTAAGCGGTATACTCATCTCTTTTTCACCCACAGGAGCCGTGCGGTGCGCACGCGGCTGAAATCAAGGGAGAACGTATCTCCCACAATTCTTTCTTCACCGCTGTCCTCGTCGGTGAGGACGAACCTGTCGTTTTCTTGTGCAAAGGGCAGCCGTACCTGAAGCGTTCCTCTTACGCAGGACTCCTGGCGGAACGCCAGAATCACGCCCTTTTCCTCGTCGGGGTCATAATAGCAGAAGGCGGTAAAGGACAGGGGATCTCTCGGGCCGTGCCACGGCGTCAGGGTGTAGAACTCCTTGAGCAGGTAGGGATTTACCTTTTTCCACTCCTTAAGACCGAAGCGAAGGATATCAAAGTCCTGCGTTTCATGATAGACGAACTGGGATTGCACGTTGAGTGCGGGGAGGTAGGAGGCGCGCCAGACGTACGGGTCAGAGACGCCCGTTGCCGCCACCATGTGCTTCTTTTCCATTGTGGAAGCGCCGCAGAAGGGAATCCATTTGTTGAAGCTGGAGGACATGGAAAGGCGCAAGGCGGTGGAAGTTCTGTCATCGTCACTGCGGAGCAGCGGAACGCCGCGGCGCATGGATTCCAGGTCGTTTCTGCCGCCGCCCGCGGCACAGGAGTCAACGAAGCCGCAGCCACCGTAGGAAAGCGTGCAGGCAATGATATCGTCCCACATCTGATAATGGGCGGCAATGAATTTGGATTCGGTGATGCCGCGTCTGTTCTTCCCCTCCTGGCTGTCAAGGTGTCTCCAGAGTCTAAAGGGGTCGCAGTTGTTGTCCTCGCGGTACATATCCACCTTGTTCTCGCGCAGCATTTTGCAGATGCGGTCGGTGGTCCACCTCAGGCAGTCGGGGTTTCCTATATTGTTGGAGATGGCGCGCACCCCCTCCAGGCGAATTGCCCACTCGGGGTTGTAGCCGTAATTCTTGGCGAGGTTTTCGGGGTCGGTCACACGCTCCGGCTCAAACCATACGAGCGTTTTCATACCGTTCTGCCGCGCAAACTCGGTGGATTCAAGGAAGGTTTGTCCCGGCCACTTGTAGGGGTCAATCGTCCAGGTGCCAACCGTATCCCACCAGTCGTGTCCCTCTACGTTTGCCTGCGCGCTCGTTCCGTCGGGCGCAATGTACCAGCCCGCATCAAACCAACGGAAGTCTACCTTTACGTCCTCCGCAAACATCTTCTCAAGCGAGGGGCGCCACGTGGTATGGCACTCCGAGATGCTGCCGTCAGAGTTTGGCAGACCCGTGTCAAAAGCAAGGCAACAGGTAGAGAAGGGGGTGAGGGGAGCGCCCGTCGCGTCCGCCTTCGGCATATTGTGCCTGATAAACCAATCCCGCCAGTAGTTGGTTGCATAATGCTCGTTGCGGATGGTATATGGCGCGAGGACGAACAGCGCGGTCCTGATTTTTTCGCCCGGCTTGAGATAGGTTTTGAGTCCGTGCACTGCGGTTGCAACGTAGGTGGTGACGTTCCCGCGGGAGGAGAAGCGTGCGGTCCAGGTGCCTGCCCAGCCAATCGCGAGCATGGCGCCAGAGTCACCGTATTCCAGATTGAAATAAGGGAAATTGCCGTGCGTTGCACGCCCCTGGTCCGAGGCAAACTCTATCGCACTGTCTTGCAAATCAATGCTGTACGGACGGTATTGGTTCCTGTTGTCACCCAGAATGCCCTTGACGACGGGATAGTTCCCTTCAAAGGTCAGCACCGTTTTGGGCTCCTCGATGACGCCGCTGTTTTCGTCGGATACGTTTTCAAACCACACCGTCCACTCCGTCGCACCGTGAGAGTAGTAGTGCGTCAGAACCAGCGTCACGCTCAGCACGTCGGAAAAGCCGTAGGTAAAGCGGTGTGTTTCCTTGTCGCCCTCCCGCGTGACCTCCGTGCCGTTCAGTTGAAAGTGCTCAGGGGAAAAGCCCTTGTACTCGCAACCGTCATATGTAAACGAGAAGGGGAGGCATGACGGGTCTGTCAGCCACGCGAGGTACTGGTCGGTTGCCTGCTTGTTTGAGTAATCTCGTGCCATTTTCTTAACTCCCGGACGTTCGTATTTACTTGACAAAAGTACGTCTATATGATATTATAGCATTCCTTATTTCACATTTATATGATGATCCTGTCATTTTATATGATATTTGAGTCACTTGGGAGGGAATATGTACGAGCCCAAATATTTGCCCTCGTTTGAGGAAGAAGCGGTTTCTCTTGGCGGCATTCGCTTTGCGATCGTTCATGCGGATAAGTATATTCCGCAAAACAATCCCGATGCGGACCCGATGCACGTTCATAAGTATCTTGAAATTTTCTTCAATCTTTCAAGCGACGTGTCCTTTTTCGTCAACAATACTCTGTACCCCGTTTCGGTAGGTCATGCACTTGTGTCACGCCCGGACGATATACATATGGCGGTCTTTCACGGCTCTGCCGTACAGGAGCACCTGTGCATCTGGGTGGAAGCCGAGTCCGCGTCCCCCTTGCTTTCGTTTGCCTATAAGGATGATTTTTTCCCGTTGTTCTCCTTTGACGAACAAACGGCGAAGCGTTTCCGCACCCTCGCCTGCTCGCTCCTGGAAGCAACCGCCAAGGGCGGGTCACCGCTCAAAAAAATGAGCTGCCTGCTGCAGATCTTAACGCTGTTTGAAAACGAACAGACCGAACGGACTGAGCGCTTATCTCTGCCCGAATCATTTCAGAGGGTGCTCGACTATATTCATGACAACCTCGCACAGATCCGTACCGTCAGCGATATTGTGAGCTCTCTTTACGTCAGCTCCGCCACCCTGACGCGTTGGTTCCGAAAGCATCTCAATACCTCTCCAAGAGAATACCTGGAGTCGGTAAGATTGTCCCATGCGGCGGTTCTGCTGACGAACGGCTCCTCCGTCACCGAGGCGAGCATGCTCTCAGGATTTTCGGATTGCTCGCATTTTATCGTCCTTTTCAAAAGGAGATTCGGCGTGACCCCCCTGAAATATAAGAAAAAGCAATCCTTGTAAGAGGCGAGAGGGAAAGCACGCGGGAGCTCCCGCCCCGGGAGAGCTTTTTCGCGCATCGGGCGAGCGCCGACGGGGAACAACGCTGCTTTCCCCGTAAACGGCGGTAGGTTTTTTGACCTGTCATCGCCACTCCAAGTGACCCAAATATCATATAAAATGACAAAATAATCA
>JAFQJX010000238.1 GCA_017397205.1 Clostridia bacterium
GCTGATAGGTTTTTCCGTCCAAGGTGAAGCGACCGTAGTCAATGCGGTTGGCGTATCTGCCAACGAGCGCCCCCTGGTGCGAGGTGTCTGCGAGATAGCCCTCCAGCGTGTCAAAGCCGCAGACGATATCCGTGCCAAAGGCAACAAAGCGGCGCACGGCGCCGCCGTAGGTGATAATGCAGGCGGTAAAGTCGCCCCGTGTCAGCGTATATTCCTCTACGGGCTCGCCCGACGGCATATAACCGAAGATTCTTTTATTCATTTGAAACCTCACAGCGTGTGTTCTGATAAAAGTATACCACACTTTCCTTGTCATGCCAAGAGGAAACAGTAATTTCTTGACACGGAACGTCAAAAATTATATAATGTAGAAAAGCACAGATCAAGGAGCAACGGATGAAGCTTGTCATTGTGATTAACGGCTGCGGCGGTGTCGGGAAGGACACGCTGTGCGAGATGGCGCAAAAGGTATATCGCGTCAAAAACGTTTCCTCCATTACACCGATTAAGGAACTTGCGCGGCAGTGTGGCTGGACGGGGGAGAAAACGGACAAGGCGCGGAAATTTCTTGCTGACCTCAAGGCACTGACCGTGGCGTACAACGATTATCCGACTGCATGGCTCAAGGGGCAGTACGAGGCGTTTCTTGCGGGGGACGAGGAGATTATGTTTGTCCATATCCGTGAGCCCGAGGAAATTGCCAAATTCGTGTCCGTTACGGGCGGCAGAGCAAGGACGCTCCTGATTCGGGGCGGAGCCCGCATGGCACAGCGCGGCGCCTACGGAAACAAGGCGGACGACGAGGTAGAGGCATACGCCTATGACCATTACTTTACAAATGACAAGCCCCTTGACGAGGTAGAGCCGCTGTTTCTGGCGGCGCTTGGAGAAATGCTCCGTCAGGCAGAGGCGTGAATACAACCCGAAAAGGGGCGACGTGCGTCGCCCCTTTTTCCTTTGCCGTCAGAGCAGGATGCAGATCAGACCGCCGCTGCCCTCGTTGATGATTTTTTCCAGCGTTTCCGCCATTTTCAGGCGGCTTTCCTGCGGCATATTGTCCATTTTTGCATAGATGCCCTCGCGGAGCATCTCCGTCAGACTTTTGCCGAACATATTGAAGCTGAAGATGCGCTCGGGGTCCTCCTCGAACTCCTCCCGCAGGTGCTTTACCAGGTCCTGCGCCTGCTGCTCCGTGCCAATTACGGGATTGATTTCCGTCATGATTTCTGCGCGAATCATGTGAATGGTGTTCGCTCCGCCGCGCAGCTTGACTCCGTAGCCGCCCGGCTGCTTGGTCAGGCGCGGCTCCTCCAGGCGGATTTGCTCCATGTCGGGCATCACCACGCCGTAGCCGCTTTGCGCGACGTCCTCCAGCGCCTGTGCCACCTTGCGGTATGCACGGCTGGCGTCTGCCAGATCGCAGACGAGGGAAAGCAGCTCTGCCTCGTCACCGATTTCCAGCCCGCAAAGCTCCTCCATGACAGAGTAATACAGCTCCTTAGGCAGGGTGAGGGAAATGTCTCCCACGCCGTCTCCCGCATTCAGGTCGTTCAGCTGATAATGCCTCGCGCCGTCCCCGTCGCTGTACTGTGCCAGCACTCTTGCGACGTCGCCCATTTTGGCAATTTCCTCCGTCATTGTGGAAATCTCGGCAAACACCGATTGCCTGAGCGGGTGGTCGTGCGGCGGCACCTTGAGCCAGGAGGGAAGACGGAAGCGCAGCTCCGTGACGGGAAATTCGTCCAGCAGCATTCCCATGATATGCCCCACATCCTCCTCCGTCAGGTCAAGACAGTTCAGGAGGGCTACCGGCGCCCCGTACTTTTCCTCAAGAGAAAGCGCAAGCGCCTTTGCCTCGGGGGTATGAGGATTGGCGGAGTTCAGAATGATGGCAAAGGGCTTTCCCATGCGGGTCAGCTCGTCAATCACGCGCTCCTCTGCCTCTACGTAGCTTTCGCGCGGAATATCGCAGGTGGTGCCGTCCGTCGTCACCACCA
>JAFQJX010000239.1 GCA_017397205.1 Clostridia bacterium
CTCTGGAAGCGGCGGAAGAAGATATCCCAAAGAGAATAAGTAACCTTTTGTGCACCGATAAAGCCCGTAAACTCGCTGTCCTCCGTCATCACGATGACACCCTGGTTCTCATCGCTGGAGATGACGAACAGTCTGCCGTAGCGGTCAGCGGCGCACGCAATGGGAGAGAAGACGGAGCTTTCGCCGAAATAGGCGGATTGGGGGGCGTTGACGGTCTTGTGATAGGAGCCGTCAAAGTTGAACATCACGATACGCTGATTGCCCGTGTCGCAAACGTACAGGTACTCGTCGCTTGCGTAAACGCCCGTGGGCTTGCTGAAGGTATCGTTTCTGCCCTTATCGGAGTGGAAGGATTCAATGACGTACTGTGCCTTGTAGTCACGGTTGAGGGCAATCACGCGGTTGCCCTTCGTGTCCACGACGTAGACCCAGCCGCGCGCGTCCGTACAAAGGTCGGAGAGCACGTTGGTGCCGATTTCCACCTTGAGTGCCGTGGTGGACATTGCCTGGTCATTGATGTAGTACTGTGCCGAATAGGCGGCGGGAGAAGGAAGCGCCTCTCCCGAGATGGAATAGGTGTAGGTGCCGTAGGGGGTGTATGCCGCGGAGGCGGTTGCCAGCAGCATTGCCAGAAGGAACACCACGGAGAGAACGGAAATCAGTTTCTTTTTCATATCGCTTCCCTCCTTAATCCTTCATACCGGAGGAGCCCATGGTTTCAATGACCTTGGACTGGTTGATGACGAATACCATAATCGGCACCAGCATCATGACGACCGTGGAGGCAGCACCCGCACCGGAACGGGAGATACCGCCCGACAGAATCTGTCCAATGGCGTAGCTGAAGGTTTTGAGCTGCTCGGAATGGATATAGATGGACGCACCGCTTGCCCACAGACCGCGGAAGGTCTCAATAATCAGGGTGAGGGCTGCGGGCTTTACCATAGGCATGGCAATGGTCCAGTAGATTTTCAATTCGCTCGCACCGTCAAGTCGCGCGGACTCCAGCACGGTATCGGGCACGTTGGTTTCCATGAACTGCTTCATCAGGTAAAGACCCATGGTGCTTGCAAGCGAGGGAACGATAATTGCAAGATAGGTATCCAGCCAGCCGAAGCTTGAAATCAGGATGAAGTGCGTGACCTGGTTGACCGTTGCGTGGAACATCAGGGACGTTACGATGAGCTTGAACATGAGACTACGCCCGGGGAAATGCATCTTGGACAGCGCATACGCCGTCATGGATGCCAGGAACAGGTTTCCTCCCGTGCCCGCCAGAGAGATAAATACGGTGTTGAATATGTAGCGGGAGAAGGGTACCCAGGAATCGCCCATGAGGATAAACAAATCCTTGAAGTTGTCCAGCGTGGGGTTTACCACGTAGAATCTGGGGGGGAACATAAACAGCTCGTCAAGGGGCTTGAATGCCTGTATCACCACGTAGTACATGGGGAGGAACATGAACAGCCCGAAGATGGTGAGGATGACGGTGATACCCGTATCGCCGCCGACGCCACGGTTGAGAACAACGCGATGGCCGCGGACTCTTATCTTTTTATACTTAATCTTCTCTGCCATCTTACTGCCCAACCTTTGACAATGCTTTCTTGATCACGGCGTTACAGCTGATCATGATGATAAACAGAATCACCGCAATCGCGGAGGAGTAGCCGACCTCAAATCGTGTACCGCCGTAGTCACCCAAATGGTGCATGATGGTATGACCCGCGTAGTTGACGGAGGGGTTGCCGCAGAGTGCGTCAACGACGCCGCCAAAGCCGAAGGAGCTGGTGATTGACAGCACGGCACCGAACATCAGCTGAGGACGCATGCTGGGCAGCGTAATGTACCACAGCTCCTGCCAGCGGTTTTTGATGCCGTCCACGGCACCCGCCTCAAACAGGGAGCGGTCAACGCCCTGCAAGCCCGCGATAAACGCGAGGAAGGACGTACCGAGAGAGGTCCAGAGTGCCACGATGATACACAGGGGCATGACGTATTCCTCGGTCTGGAACCAGAGGACGGGAGCGTCAAGCAGACCCAGCTTCATTCCCCATGCGTTGACCCAGCCGTAGGAGTCTCCGGAGAAGAGGGTACCCCAAATCAGGTATACGTTACCGGAAATGGAGGGGGCATAGAAAATCAGCGTGTTTTTACAGCATTTCAGGAATATTTCATCCTTGGTGAACAAACGAACGTAGTTCGTCAGCCCAACCCAGTTCGGCGTTTGCAGCATATTGAAGTCCGTCAAGCTGAAGAAGACCGACAGCGCAACGGGGAGAATGGTGAAGATGAAGAAAAGCACCATAAAGGGTCCCGCCATCAGGTAGGCAACCTTGTTTCTTTTCATTTCCTTCCAAATCCACTGTCGCCGCGTCATTTCTTGACGGGATACCGGCCTGTTGACGGTATCCACAGCGTTCTTTGACATAGTTTTTCTCCTTATTATAATAAATAAGCGTTACTTTGAGGGTCACTTGCCTCCGTTTACACGGTTGACGGCATCCTCGTAGGTTTCACCGGGCTCAATAACTGCGAGACCCGATTCCTCAAACTCCTTGCGCTTGCGGTATACCTCATCGTTGATGGTTGAAATATAACCGCGGAGTGCCTCTACGGGGTCAGTACCGTTGTTCACGGCATCCAAGAACGCAAATTGAATATGGCGGTCAATGTAATAACGTCCGGGGTAAGAAACGATCGCGTCCAGATGGTCCATCTGCTCGCGGATGGCGGCAACCTCCTGAGAGGTCCAGGACATATCGTCAAGGGCATTCATGTTCGCGGCGGCATACTTCGCGGAGGGTCCGAGAATCGCCACCATGCGGTTGGCATATTCACTAATATATCCTGCGCTGGTGGACCACTTCACAAACTGCCATGCATCTTCCTTTCTATCCTCACCGCTCTTGGGAATGACAACCGTGGAAACGTTTGCCATGGCGGTGTAGTTCACCTTTTGGGTGCCGTCCTCGTTCAGGACGGGGTTGCCGTTGGTATCCGTTACGGGAGTCCCGGGAACGTGAGAGAAGCTCCACAGGCCTGCAAGCTCCGTTGCATACACAATCAGCGTGTTATAGATGGCGGTGTAATCACCGATTGCAATCGGCATTTCTCCCGTTCTGAAGCGGTTTGCCACGTCAAAGGACACGGGGAAGGAATAGTCGGTGTACAGCCTGCAGCAGAACTCAAAGGCGCTGAGCGCCACGTCGGAGTCCAGGTCCACCTCTGCCCCCTGGAACTTGGGGTCATCCATATACTTCCAGGTGGTTCCGCCTGCCTGATACAGGAAGCTGTCCCAGGCAATACCGTAGTTCAGACCGATTTCCATGTTGTTCGCCTGCAGCATCGGCAAGAGCGACAGCAGCTCGTCCCAGGTCTCGGGCACTGCGGCACCAAGCTCAACGAGAGAGTCAATGCGGTAGAACATCATCATGAAGCTCATGCTCTGAGGAATTGCGTAGGTATCGCCCAGCAGACTGACGGTTTTCAGCGCCGCCTCGTGATATTCCTGCTTCACCGTATTGAAGTCCGGCTGGTCGCTGACCTCAAGAACCGCATCGCGGATCGCGTAGTTCATGACCGTGCCTGCGTCAAGACCGATATACACGTCAGGTCCGCTGCCTGCCAGAATGGAGGGCAGCAGGGTGGCGCCCGTTACCAGCTTGAGCGCTACGGGAAACTTACTTCTTCCCTGCGAAGCACAGTAACCCGGGAAAAAGGAATCCACCAGGTTTCTGACCACGTTGTTCTGGTCACGGCCCGTAGCGTGCCATACTGCAAGGGCACCCTCGTCCAGGGCGGCGCTGTCGGTCACGCCCATCAGGTCGTAGTTGGTGGTGAAGGAGGCAAAGAAGGCGCGGATTTCATACCAGACGGACTGGAAGAAGTTTGCATTTGCCCTCTCATGCTCGTAGGCGGGAGCGTTAATCGTAATATAGTCAACCAGGAGGGTGGATTTTTTGGAGTCGGAAATCCAGGTACCAAGGGTACCGAGATAGTTTTTCAGGTTGGAGAGGTTCTTGGCAATCTCGTACTCGTCCGTACCCATGGTAGCCAGAAGACGAATGACGTTATCCAGATTTGCCAGGTGCGCGCCCGTCTCGTCGTTACAGATGGCGGCAAACTCGTCGCGGACGGTCTGCAGTTCTACTGCCTCGTAGTTGAGATACCAGAGGGTATCGGGAATCAGCTCCTTGAAGCCGTAGTCTCTGTATTCGTCGGGGTCGGTGCCCGTCAGCTTGATAATCTGCAGGTAGCATTCGTTGAGAATGGCAAGAGCGTTTTCAACGCGGCGCAGCTGGTCTGCAAGTGCGCCTAAGCTGACCTCCAGATACACGGTGTACTTCACGCCCTCTTCAAAATAGAATTTGAAGGTGGTGGTACCGTCGTTGACGCCCTGCACGTTCCAATCCTTATCGTAATTATACCGGGTGGAGTACGCCTCGGTAAAGGGAATGGTGGGCGTGCCGTCTGCCAGACCGTACTGATAGGTTCCCTGCCCGTAGGAGGTGAGCTTAATCGCACGGGAAACGAACATACCGTCCAGCACGTTCTGCAGGTAACGCAGAGAAATGTTGTACAGTCCCGTCTTGGGTACGGTGAAGTCGTACGCCGCCCACTGCCCGGAGGCGCTGTAGGAGGTGGCTCCAATCACGTTGTACAGATCCGCCACGGGCGAGGACTTGTCGCCGTTGTGAATCTGCGTGATGGAGGAGGACTTGTTGTTGGACATCACGACGGAGGAGTCGGAAACCCAAACGGGAAGCTCTGCCGGCTTCTTCACGGAGGTCCCTGCGTCAACGTCCTTGGCGCCGTACTCGCTCTGCACCTTTGCCAGATACTCCTTATAGGAAATCGTGGCGTAGCTGGGGTCGTTCACGGGAACGAGCTTGACGGAGCCGATGACGACGGATTCACGAATGGATTCAAAGCGAAGCGTGTGAGTGCCGTCCAGCATATAGAACTGATAGAACTGGCTGACGTACTCGTCCTCCGTTCCCTTCTGATAGGTGTTGCTGTATCCGTCCGTGTTGGAGAGAACGTAGGTGCGCCATACACCCACCTGAGAGGCGGGAGGGGTCAGGTCGTTATCGTTGAGGTCCTTCACGAAGGGAGAATCGGGATGCTTTTCATCCGTGTAATAGCTGTACGCCCAGGTCTTGGTCATGGAAAGACGGGCTGCTTCCTTGAAAGGAATCTTATCGTCAATAAACAGCTTGCGCTCAATGTTGTTCACCGTATCGGCAACGGTATAGTACTCCACAACGATGAAATACATACCCTCCGCATCAATGTCTACGGTGAAGGTAACGCCGCCGTCGGCAGGTGCATACACGGTACCCTCCCGAAATGCCTGAACGGCACTTTCAAGGGGATTGCCCTCTGCATCCTTTTGGGCGATGTTATCCCTCCATTTATCTTGCGTGATCTCGTATGCACCCTCAGCAGATGCATCCAGATCGGGCTGCGCGGAATAAATCTTATCCCCCGCTGCAATACCTGC
>JAFQJX010000240.1 GCA_017397205.1 Clostridia bacterium
CAGCTGCTTGGAGCAGCCGGCAAAGACGCAAGCATCCACCGCGCCGCTGTTCTTTGTGGGAACGTACACGGAGGTCAGGCCGTCGCAATCAGCAAAGGCATAGGCACCGATGCCGCACTCGCCCGACTGCAGCTTGACGGAGGTGATGAAATCCAGGTTGTAGAAGGCGTAGGCGCCGATGTTGTACGCCTTGCCCTTGTAGCGCTCGGGAAGCACAACGGCTGCATCGCTGCCGATATAACCAATCAGCGTGGGGGTGCCGCCATCGTAGAAGAAGACGAAGTCGCCCTCAGTGAAGACCTGGTTATAGGCATCACCCAGCTTGTTGATATAAATCTCCTTGGACATGGGGTTCCAGTTGCTGCTGCCGAAGTTCTTGTTCAGACCGTTGGTGTAGGAAATCTGTCTCAGTCTGGGGCAGTTGGAAACCCACTGGGTACCGAAGGAGGTCGTTGCATCTGCCAGTTTGAGGTAGGTCAAGCTGGTGCAGTTATCAAAGCAGTATGCTTCAATGGCTCTCAGCTTAGAGGCAGAAGGGGAGGTGCCGAAGTTGACGGTGTACAGAACGTCACAGTCGGCAAAGGCGCCCATCTGCAGGGTGGTGACGCTGTCGCTCAGGGTCACGACTCTGAGCAGGTCGCAGTTGTAGAAGGCATAGGAGCCAACCACCTGGATGTTGCGCATTTCCACGCTGGTAAGAGGCGTGTTTGCAAAGGCGTGAGAGCCAATCAGACTGCAGTTGACGGAGGAAATATTCACCTTGGTCAGACGGGAGTTCTCAAACGCACCCATACCGATGGAAAGCACACCCGTGGGAATGGTCACCTCGGTAATCTCGCTGTCGTAGAAGGCGTAGCCGAGAATCTTGTAAGCCGTGCCATTCAGGGAGCTGGGCAGGGTCAGAACCGTTTCGGTGCCCGTGTAGCCAACGAGGTAGGTATCGCCGTCAAGGACGATGTAGATGTAATCACCCTCCTCGCCTGCGGCAGAGGTGCCGGTGGAAACCACCTTGGCGCGCGCGGTCAGCATACCGGGGCCGTCCTCGCCCGTTGCCAGCACGAGGGAGGAGTTGTTGACAACCTCCAGCAGCTTGTCGCAGCCGCGGAAGGCGCTCTCGCCAACCGTTTCAAGCGCCGTGCCGAGCGTCACGCTGTAAAGGGATACGCACTCTGCAAAGGCGCGCTCGCCAACGGTGGAGACGCTGTTGGTCAGCACGATGGACTTCAGTCCCTCGCAACGGTAGAAGGCGTAGTCGCCGATTTCAGTAAGGGTCGCGGGAAGCGCGATGCCCTTCAGGGAAACGCAGCCAACGAAGGCGCCGTTGCCGATTTCCTCAATTCCGCTTGCCAACGTGACGTTTGCCAGCTTCTTTGCGTTTGCAAAGAGGTATGCGGGAAGCGCGTCTATGCCGCCGCCAACGGTGACGGTCTCGAGCCCCGTATTTGCAAAGGCATATTCACCGAGAGAGGAAACGGATGCGGGAATGGCAACCGTCTGAAGCGCAGAGCAGCCGCGGAAGGCGCCCTCGCCGATGGTGGCAACCGTCGTACCGAGATTGACGTTCTGCAGACGGGTGCACTCCTCAAACGCGCATTCGCCGATGGCGTCAATCGTTGCCTGCGCCAGGTTGACGGTCTTGAGCGTCATGCTGGAGGCGAAGGCGTACTTGCCGATTGCGGTCACGCCCGCACTCACGTTCACGGTTGCAATCCCCGAGTTGCCGTAGAAGGCATAGTCAGCGATGCGGTAGGTGCCGCCCTTGTAGTTGGCGGGAAGTGCCAGGGTCGCGGAGGTGCCCTCGTAGCCAACCAGGAAGTTCTGGCTTGCGGCGTCCGTCATGAACAGGAAGCCGTTCACACTATCCAGACGGAAGGAGCCCGTACCGACGGGAAAGGGCGTATACATTGCAACGTAGCCGTTCAGGGTGCTGCCGACGGTGAGCGTCAGGCGGGTGTTGTTGTTCACAACGTCCACCAGCTTGTAGCAGCCGCGGAACGCCTCGTTACCGATGCTCGTGGAGGAGCCGATGATGACACCCGTAATGGAGGAGCAGTTTGCAAACGCGGAGGCGCCGACGTTCTTGATGCTCGTCAGGTCAACGCGCACCAAGCTGGTGCATCCTGCAAACGCCTGCTCTCTGATCGCGGCGCCGCTCGGCAGAGCGTCAAAGGCAAAGCTCATCAGCTTGACGCAGTTCTTGAACGCTGCCTTTTCAATTTCCTCGCAGCCCTCGCCGCCCGTTACCTGAGCAAGAGAGGTACAGCCCTCAAACGCGCCCTCGCCAATGGTTTCCACCTTTTCGGGAATGGCAATCTGTACAAGAGCGGTGCAGTTCTTGAAAATGCCTGCAGGAATTGCCTCAACGTTTGCACCCAGCGTGACGGTGGTCAGCGCGGTATCGGCAAAGACACCTGCCGCCGCCTTGGAGCAGTCCTTGGCGTTGAGGTTCAGGGTGGTCAGACTCCAGCAGCCCTCAAACAGGCCCTCGCCGAGCGTCTTGACCTTCTGACCGAGCGTTACGGTTGCGAGGTTTTCACAGCCGGCAAACGCCTTGGCGTTCAGCGTGGTGACGTTATCGGGCACGGTCACGCTCGTCAGAGTGGTATTTGCATAGAAGGCGTAGGGAGCAACCACGCCCAGCGCAGCCCCGGTGGGGGTGGTGGCGGGAAGCGTAATCTCGGTTGCCGTACCGGTATAGCCAACCAGACGGTCGCCGAGGAACACGAAGTCGCCCTCGTTTTTGACCTTGGTAGCACCGCTGTGCACCTCGGTCGCATATTTTGCAACGCCGCCGAAGGAGGAGCTTCCTGCGGAGACGGATGCGCTCGTAATGACCTCCATCAGCTTCTCACAGCCCGCGAAGGCGTCAGACGCAACTCCGCTGGCGGAAACGGTAGAGGGGAGCGTAACGCTGAGCAGAGAGTAACAGCCGCTGAATGCGCCCGCACCGATTTCGGTCAGCCCCTCGTTGAGCTGTACCTCCCACAGACGGAAGCAGCCCGCAAAGGCGCCCTCCTCCAGGGTGGTCACGGTAGAGGGAAGCACCAGGCGGCGCAGGTTGGTGCAGTTTCTGAACGCGCCCTTGCCAATCTCAAGCGTGGCAGAGCCAAGCTGTACCCAGACAATCTTCTTCATTCCGGAGAAAGCGGCGTCGGCAATCGTAATAATGCCGTCTGCAATCTCAACACCCGTAATCTGGTCGGCGTATTCCTTCCAGGGGGCGGTCGTTCCGTATGCGGAGTGATTGTACATCGCGCCGTTTTCGGGAGAGCCCGTCAGGGTGAGTCGGCCGTCGCCGTACACGGTCCAGGTAACGTTGTTCCCTGCATCGCCGCTGGCAACAACGGACGAATCCGAGCCGGTGGGCGTTGCGTTTGTGCCGTCCTTATCTCCGCACGCCGCAAAAATCATGCAGCTGCAAACCAGGAGCGCGACAAGCACAAGCGACAGAAGTCCTTTTTTGAAAGTGTGTGTCATATGTTCCTCCAATTTTAGGGGCGCCCGCACGTACGGGCGCATTAACCTATATTAGCCATAAAATTATATCTTATTTAGATTGTCTTTGCAAGTACCGCGGAAGAATTTCGGTCAACTACACATAATTTGCCCCTCCGCTTTGTGCGGTTTGCACCCCTTATGGGGTGATTTTGCAACATTTTTACCCCTGCCGCATAAAATGAGCGTGGGGACACAGCCCCAAATACCTGTATCTCTCGGGAGTGCTTATGAAAATCGTTGTCGTACACCCTCCGCGCCTGTTGCGCCCCCTGCTGCGCCGCGTGTTTCGCGTGGGGCGCCGGGATAAGGTCTGATGGGAGGCGCCGCTTTGCGGCGCCTCAAAAGAAAAAACAGCCCACTCTCGGCGTCGGGATTGGGCTGCTCTATTTCTGTCACGGGGGTCATTCGCGCCCCAGGTAAATCAGCAGCACACCGATATCTGCCGGGCTGACGCCGCTGATGCGGGATGCCTGTCCCACGGTGGCGGGGCGCATGGCGTGCAGCTTTTGCGCCGCCTCAATGCGCAGTCCTCGGATGCCAAGATAATCAATGCCGTCGGGCAGGCGCAGGTCCTCAAGGCGCGCGCGGCGCTCTACCTCCTGCTCCTCCCGCTTGATATAGCCGTCGTACTTAATGGTAATCTCCGCCGTCAGCGCCACGCGCGGGGAAAGCGTCGGGCGGTCGGGGTCAACGGGGGCAAGCGCCCCGTAGCTCACCTCGGGGCGGCGCAGCAGGTCCGCCATGCGGACCCCCACCTGAATGGGAGAGGTGCCGAGGGACAGGAGCAGGGCGTTGACCTCCTCGGTGGGGTGGACGGTGGTCGCCTCCAGGCGGCGCACCTCCTCCTCGGTTTGCTCGCGTCGACGCAAAAAGCGTGCATAGCGCTCCTCGGTGACAAGCCCCACGCGATGCCCGATTTCCGTCAGGCGCAGGTCGGCGTTGTCCTGGCGAAGCAAAAGACGCCACTCACAGCGCGAGGTCATCATGCGGTAGGGCTCGTTCGTGCCCTTGGTCACCAGATCGTCAATCAGCGTGCCGATATAGGAGGACGAGCGCGGCAATATCAGCGGCTCCTCCTTGATGCAGGCAAGGTGCGCGTTGATGCCTGCGACAAGCCCCTGTGCCGCCGCCTCCTCGTAGCCCGAGGTGCCGTTGAAC
Organism: Clostridia bacterium; assembly: GCA_017397205.1. GTDB lineage: Bacteria > Bacillota > Clostridia > Oscillospirales > CAG-272 > UBA1740. The sequence goes on from JAFQJX010000240.1 coordinate 4,657, forward strand.
TGCCCTGCGCCGTACAGTCCTCGGACGCGCTTGAACTCCAGCGTGGGCAAAAGCTCCGTGGGGTCCACGCAATCGTATTCAATGGCATACGCATAGCGCATAATCTCTGCCCGCTCAAAGCCGTGAAGGGAGTGAATCATTTCCTCCTGCACGTCGGTGGGCAAAGAGGTGGAAAATCCCTGCAGGTACAGCTCCTCCGTATCCTTGCCGCACGGCTCCACGAACAGCTGATGCCGCTCCTTGTCCGCAAAGCGGACGAGCTTATCCTCAATGGACGGGCAGTAGCGCGGACCCGTGCCGTGAATTTTGCCCGAATACAGGGCGCTGCGGCCAATGTTGTCAAGAATGACCTTGTGCGTTTTGGGGTTGGTATAGACGATATAGCAGGGGAGCTGCTCCCGCGCGGCAAAGGCGACGGGGTCGGTATCGGCAGAAAACGGTACGGCAGGAACGTCCCCCTGCTGCTCCTCCAGGCGGGAGAGGTCCACCGAGCGGCGGTGCACCCGTGCGGGGGTGCCCGTTTTGAAGCGGCGCAGGGAAATGCCGAGCGAGGCAAGCTGCTCCGTCAGCCCCTTTGCAGGCAGCATTCCGTCGGGACCCGCTTCGTGAGCGTTGTCCCCCACGAACACGGTGGCGTTTAAGAAGGTGCCCGCGCAAATGATAACGGCGTCACAGTGCCACACCTCGCCGAGGTGTGTTTTCACGCCCGTGACGTGTCGCATGCCCTCGCGCTCCTCCGTCAGCACCTCCACCACCATGGATTGCACGAGGCGGAGCCGTGGCGTTCTTTCCAGAACGCCCTTCATATAGTGGCGGTAGGCGGCGCGGTCCGCCTGAATGCGGCGGGAATGCACGGCGAAGCCGCGCCCCGCGTTCAGGGTACGGGATTGCAGGGTGACGGCATCCGCCCCTCTGCCCATTTCTCCGCCGAGGGCGTCAATCTCGTAAACGAGGTGCCCCTTGCCCGTGCCACCGATGGAGGGGTTGCAGGGCATATTGCCAACGGCATCCAGCTGAATGGTGAAAAGGACGGTGTCGTGCCCCGTCCTCGCGCAGGCAAGGGCGGCCTCCACCCCTGCGTGTCCTGCTCCTACCACAATGATTTCTGCTCTTTTCTCCATCGGCTTGCCCTTCCCCTTTTGTCGCCTAACAGTATAGCATACTCCCCCGCCCATTGCAAGCACCGCGCCACAACTCGCCCCGCCGCAAGGAAAAACGGAGCATCTGCCGATTTTTGACAGATGCTCCCTGCTTTTTATACTATTAAAAGATTTTCCTTGTATCTATTTTCAGATATTGCTCAACAATCCTTTTATTCTTTTCGGTCAAAACGATTTGCGCCCTGTTGTGCTTTTTTCGGTTAGTGCAGCCCGCCTTGAACCTGTCCGTGGTACTGTTGTCATAAATACATATCCACTCTTTCTGAATGGTTCCTACCCAACTGCTATAAGTTGGCAGGGTTTCAATACAAACCCAAACCTATTTGACGTCTAATTTAACAATCGTTCCAAAAAGCGACCTTACAATAAGGTAATTGTCTTCAAAATAGTAATATTGCATAG